>CACIPT010000014.1 GCA_902588595.1 uncultured Pelagibacteraceae bacterium
AATAAATAAACCTATTAATCCGATTAAAAAAAAACCAAGTTGGATTAGATCAAAACTAATAGATAGCCAAGAATTCTTTTTAACCAAAAGTATAGTTAATCAGCATAAGTTAAAAACTGTATGCCAAGAAGCAAACTGTCCAAATATTACTGAATGTTGGAGTAAAAGACATGCAACATTTTTGATTATGGGAGAAATATGTACAAGAGCCTGTGCTTTTTGCGATATTGCTACTGGTAAACCAAAACAACTTAATTCTCTAGAACCATTAAAAATTGCTTCTGCAGTAAAAAAGTTAAACTTAAAACATGCTGTAATAACATCTGTTGATAGAGATGATCTTATTGACGGAGGAGCTCATCATTTTTTTAATGTTATTCTTAAAATAAGAAAACTAAATCCTGATACAACAATAGAAGTTTTAACTCCAGATTTTTTGAGAAAAGGAGATTCTTATAAAAAAGTTATTGAAGCTCAACCAGATGTTTTTAATCATAATATTGAAACAGTGCCAGGCCTTTACAGGAAAGTTAGACCTGGATCTAGATATTTTGCTTCAGTTGAAATTTTAAAAAATGCAAAAAAAATTGATAGAAATATTTTTACTAAATCTGGATTAATGGTTGGTTTGGGAGAAAATAAAGATGAAATTATACAAGTGATGGATGATTTAAGATCTGCTGAAGTTGACTTTTTAACTATAGGACAATACTTACAACCTTCTGCTAAACATCATCCACTTGATAGATATTATAATCCCGAAGAATTTGAAGAATTAAAATCTATCGCTGAGTCAAAAGGTTTTTTATTAGTATCATCATCACCTCTTACCAGATCTTCTTATCATGCCGATGAAGATTTTGCCGAACTTAAAAAAAATAGAATCATCGAAACTAATGCCAAAAGCATCAGTTAAAAGATCAATTCATTGCAAGAAAGAACAGTTAATAGATTTAGTTCTTGATATAGAAAAATACCCAATATTTGTTCCTTTTTGCATAGGTGCAAAAATTCATAAAAAGAAAGACCAGGGAGATTTATTATTAATAGTCGCTGATTTAACAATTGGAAAAAGCTCTTTTAAAGATACCTACAGGAGCAATGTCAAATTTAATAAAAAAGAAGATTCTATTTATGTAACTAATCTTGATGGTCCATTAAAAAATTTAGAAAACATATGGTTTTTTAAAGAAAAAAATAATATTACAGAAGTGTCTTTTGACATAGATTTTGAATTAAAAAATCATTTTTTAAACATAATTATGGCAAAGTCATTTCAATTTGGCTTAGATAAAATTGCAGACGCTTTTCAGAAAAGAGCAAAGGAACTATTTAGTAAAACTTAAAATTAGATTTAATGCTTTATTTACTGCATCTCTTTGAATAGATATTCTTTTTTTATTTTTAAATAGGTATTTTTTTACTAACGTTTTGCTTCCTTTTTTAAGACCAATATAAACTAAACCTACAGGTTTTTCTTTAGTTCCACCTTTAGGACCAGCAATTCCTGTAACTGAAAGTGATATATTGGTTTTAGAAATTTTATTTAAATTTTTTACCATAGATAAACAAGTTTCATAACTGACAGCGCCATGTTTAATTATTGTACTTTTGGGAACTTTAAGAATGTTAATTTTTGCTTGATTTGAATAAACTATTAATCCATATGTAAAAACTTTTGAAGAACCGCTAACTGAAGTTATTGAACTTGAAAGCAAACCTCCAGTACAAGATTCTGCAAAGGAAATTTTAAGTTTTTTATTTTTTAATAGATTTACTATTTTTTGAGAAAGTTTTTTCATGAAATAAAAACCATATATAAAACAAGGACAGCAACAACATATAATCCCGCACAAACATCATCCATGATTACACCAAAACTGTTTTTAAAGTTTTTATCATAATAGCTCACAGGATAGGGTTTAGCGATATCAAAAATTCTAAACAGAATAAACATTATGAAATAAAATGTTAATACTTCCTCAGTCTCTTTTGTTCCTTGATGTTCTATTTCATAGAGACATATAGGTATGGATTGACCAATAACTTCATCAATTACTACTTCTTTAGGATCTTTATTGTCTAAATCCTTTATAAAAATATTTACTGAATAAAGAGACATTAAAAAAATTATAATTACAGAAATTAAAACTATATTTGGTGAAATATATAAAACATGTAGTAAAAAAAATAAAAAAATTGTTGTAACTAATGATGCAATGCTACCAGGAATTTTTCCAATTTTTCCTATTCCAAATAAAGTAACAAATAAAAAATTAATTTTGTTAAACATATTTAATTATTGAAGTTATTACTTCACATGCTATAGCTTTTTCTTTTCCAATCAAACCTAATTTTTCGACAGTTTTACCTTTAAGATTAATTTTATTTTTATTAACAGATAATAATTTTGAAAGTGAATTAATTATTCTATTTCTATATATTGAAACTTTTGGTCTTTCACAAATTAAATTTATATCTACATTATTAACTGAATAGTTATTTTTTTTTAGAATTGTTATTATTGTATTAAGTAATTTTGTTGATCTTATATCTTTAAATTTTTTATTATTTGAAAAATGTGTTCCAATATCTTTTTTTCTCAAAGCACCTAAAATGGAGTCAATTATTGAGTGTAAAATTGCATCTCCATCGGAATGTCCTTTTAAACCCGAATGAAAAGGTATTTTAATACCTCCTAAATAAAGATTTTTATTTTTTACCAATTTGTGAATATCAAAACCAATTCCATAATAAATTTTTTTGTCAGCACTTTTAATATCATTTAAAGTTGTAATTTTAATATTTTTACTTTCGCCTTTAATAAATTTTACATTTAAATTTTTATTAATTAATAAAGAAGCTTCATCAGTTATTTTAATTTTATTATTATTTGATAATTTATATAATAATTTGTAATCAAAACATTGAGGCGTTTGAGTAAATAAAACTTTACTTCTATCTAAATTAATTACTCTTTTATTTTTAATATATTTTGTCGAGTTTTCATTATATATATATGGAACTACAGCCTTGTGTTTAATTAAATTTTTTTTTAAATTTTTAATTAATTTAATTGAAAAATTCGGTCTAGCCGCATCATGAATAAAAATTTTACTAGTTTTTTTTCTTTTTAAATAATTTAATGCCTTTAATGATGAATCTTGTCTTTCTTTTCCCCCATATAATATGATAATTTTTTTATTTTTATTAATGTTTAAATATTTTTTATGATTTTTATTAATTACTATTAATATTTTTTTAAATAATTTTGACTTTATTGCTTTATCGATGGAATGCTGCAATAAAGGTTTACCTTTATAATAAATGTACTGCTTAGGTATTTTTGATCTAAATCTACTACCTTTCCCAGCCGCTAAAATTATGAAATAATTATTCATTTCTTTTAATTATCTATTTTTTATATATTTTTAACTTATGTTAAGTTTTATAAAAAGACACATATTTATAATATTAGTATTTATTTTTACTTTAATAGTATCATTTGTAACTTTTTTAACATTTATTGGTAAAAGTTTTATTTTATTTACTGAGACAAATTTAAATTACTTGCTTTTTTTAAATGCAGGTCTACTTTTGTTTTTTTTTCTAATCATATTTAAGGAAATTTCAAGTTCATTAAAAAGTAATATTAATGTAAGAGGCTCTCTATCAAATAGAAAATACATTGTTTTTTTTTCTTTGTTTACTCTTATACCCTCATTATTAATTTCTATTTTTTCTTTATTTATATTTTCTTTTGCACTAGAAAAATATTTCGATAATAAAATTACTTTAGCTGTTAATAATTCATACGAATTAGCAAAAAACTATATCAATGAAAAAAGAAATAAAGTTGAATCAGATATAATTTTGGTCTCATTCGATTTAAATAAAAATATTAAAATTTTTAAAAATAATATTAATATTTTACAAAACTTTTTAAACACCCAAAGAATAGTAAGAGGATTAGATCAGATACATATAATCAATAGCGATAGAAAAGCATTATTTTCTTCGACCGAGACAGGTTATTTGCAAGTTGAAGAAAAAGCCATGAAGATGGTTTTGAACGATTATAAGCCATTAAAAATAATCAATGCTTATGAAAATAAATCTGCTGCAATAATAAAAATTCAATCAATGAACAATGCTTTTTTATACGTGGTCAAATTTCTTGACGAAGATATATCAAATTATTTAAAAGAATCTGAAGAGGCAATAAATTTTTATTATACTGTTGAAGATCAGAGAACAGGAATAAAGATTAGTTTTGCCTTAATTTACATTATCATAGTAACTTTACTATTATTTTTATCAATAACTATAGCAATAAGATTCTCATCACGATTTTTTGTATCAATAAATAATTTAATTTCTGCTTCCAAAAAAATTGGTGAAGGCAATTTAAATACAAAAGTCCCAGAAATTATTGCAGATAAAGAAATTGAGCTTTTAAACAAAAATTTTAATTCAATGATAAATCAATTAAAATTTCAACAGGAAAAATTACTTATTTCTGAAAGACATGAGGCTTGGGAGCATGTTGCTAGAAAACTTGCACATGAAATTAAAAATCCTCTTACACCTATTCAATTAACTATAGATAATTTAAAATCTAAATACGAAAAATATATTGATTCATCTGAAAAGGAAAAGTATGGAAAAAATTTAATCACAATCTTAACTCAAATTAAACAAATAGAAAATCTAGTAAATGAATTTTCTGAATTTGCAAGAATGCCCAAACCATTATTTAGTAATAATAACTTAGTTGATTTAATAAAATTAAATATTGATCTTTTAAAAAAAACAGATGAATCAATTAATTTCAATTTAATAAGCAGTTCAAAAAATGAGCTATACATAAATTGTGATTATGAACAAATAAGTAGAACAGTATTTAATTTAATCAAAAATTCTATAGAAAGTATTCAAGAAAAAGTAGAAAAAACAGGCAATTTTGACAAAAAGATTAATATAGAAATAAAAAGAATAAAGCATTATATAACAATCAATATCTTTGATAATGGTATTGGATTTACGACTAAAACAAAGAAGGAAATTATAAAACCTTATTATACAACAAAGAAAAAAGGATCTGGTCTAGGACTATCAATAGTTAATAAAATAATTAATGATCATAATGGTGATATCAAATTTAATTCTGACATAACAGGAACTAATATAACTATAAATTTACCAATAAAATAAAAATGTCTACTGAAATACTAATAATTGATGATAATTCAGATATAAGAGAAATACTTAATGATCTTATAATTGAAGCTGGATATAGAACAAGACTTGCTGCAAATTATAATCAAGCACTTACAGAAATAGATAAGAAACTTCCTGATGTTGCAATAATTGATGTTAAATTAGACAAGGGTGATAATGACGGCATTGAGTTGTTAACACACATAAAGAGTAAAAATAAAAATATTCCTGTAATAATAATATCTGGTCATGCAAATATTGAGATGGCAGTTAAATCACTTAAATCTGGTGCTTTCGAATTTATTCAAAAACCCTTTGATAAAGAAAGATTAATAAATTTTATAAAAAGAGCTGTAGAAAATTTGAATCTTAAAATAGAAAATGAAAATTTAGAAAATAAATTATTTAACACATATGATTTAATTGGAAAAAGCCAAAATATAATTTCAATAAGAGATCAAATTGAAAAAGTATCAGATTCTGAGAGCAGGGTTTTTATTTCTGGTCCTACTGGATCTGGTAAAGAGTTAATTGCTAGAAAAATTTACAAGAAATCAAAAAGAAATAATCAACCTTTTGTTATATTAAATGGTGCGTTGTTAGATTCTGAAAAATATGAACTTGAATTATTAGGAGAAGAAAAAAATGATGGCTCTATTTTATATGGAGCTCTTGAAAAATCGAGTGAAGGAATATTATTAATTGATGAGGTTACTGATATACCTTTAGACACTCAGTCAAAAATTTTAAGGATTTTAATAGATCAAAAATTTAAAAGAATTAACGGTTCTCATGACATTAAAGTTAATGTAAGAATTTTTTCATCAACCAGTAAAGATATTAAAAAAGAAATTAAAAATGGAAATTTTAGAGAAGATTTGTTTCATAGATTGAATGTTTTTAGCATAAATATAGATCCTTTAAGCAAGCGGATTGAAGATATCCCTTATTTGGTAAATTATTTTGTAAAAAATATATGCAATAATTACAATATAAAACCTTTCAACCTACAAGATAATAATTATTTACTAAATTATAACTGGCCTGGAAATGTCAGAGAATTAAGAAATTTAATTGAAAGAGTTACTATTCTTTCTCAAGGTAAAGATGACAAAGGAATTTTAAATATAATAAAAGAATCATTATCTCAAAGTGAAAGTGAAAAATTTTCTATAAGTGAAACTCTTGATTATCCATTAAGAGAAGCTAGAGAAAACTTTGAAAAAGAATACCTGATAACTCAACTAAAGAAATTTTCAGGAAATATATCAAAAACCGCTCGTTTTGTAGGTATGGAAAGGTCTGCTTTACATAGAAAATTAAAGTTACTCGGAGTTAAAGATTTAAATTAATGAATATAATTATCTGTGGTGCTGGTAGAGTAGGTTTTACCATTGCTAAACTTCTTACTGAACAAAATCATTCTGTTACCGTAATTGATCAATCAAGTGATGACATTCAAAAAATCAATGAGACTTTGGATGTAAAAGCTATAGTTGGTAAAGCCACTTCGCCAATTATATTAGAAAATGCAAATTCAAAAGATGCAGATATGATTATAGCAGTTACAAGAAATGATGAAATTAATATGATGATATGTCAAATAGCGTATTCATTGTTCAAAATTCCAAAAAAAATTGCAAGAGTTAGATCTCAAGACTATTTAAATCCTAAATTTTCTACCTTATATAATAAGCAAAATTTACCAATTGATGTAATAATTTCTCCAGAATTAGAAATAGCCAAATCAATTCAAAGAAAACTTGAGTCGCCAGGTGCTTTAGATAACGTCCAATTTGCTAAAAATAAAATTAAACTTTTGGAAATTCTTATTGAAGATTCTTGCCCTATAGCAGATATAAAACTTAACGAACTAACAAAAAAATTTCCAAAATTAAATGCTAATATTTTAGGAGTTATAAGAGATGAAAAATTTATATTCTTAAAAAAAAATGATGTTATGAGAAAAAACGATAAAGCCTACGTTGTGATTAACTCTTTACAAATGAAAGAAACTTTATCTGCTTTTGGACATAACGAAAAAATTTCAAATAATATTTTAATTATAGGTGGTGGAAATATTGGTTTTAATCTTGCAAAAAATATTGAGCAAGAATTTGAAGATGCAAGATTAAAAATAATAGAAAGTGATAAAAATAGAGCTGAATTTATAGCTAATGAGTTAAATAATACAATAGTTATAAATGGTAATGGATTAGATGAAAGTATTTTAGCTGAAGTAAATTTAGATGATGTTGAAACCGTAATTGCTTTAACTAATGATGATGAAGACAATCTAATGGCAAGCGTTCTTGTAGAAAAATTTTCTAAAGACAAAAGAACTATGGCCTTAATTAATAAACCAAATTATTCTTTACTTCAATCTTCATTAAAAATTGATGATTTAATCGATCCTAGAATGACTACTGTTTCAAGTATTTTAAAACATGTACACAAAGGTACTATTGAAAATGCATACAGTATATTAAATGGCGATTACGAAGTCATTGAAGCGGAAATTATTGAAACTTCCGATTTAATAAATAAAGAATTAAAAAATACCAATCTGCCTGATGAAATAAGAATTGGTGCAGTATTAAGAAAAAATGAAATTATAATCCCTAGATCAAATTTTGTATTTCAAAAAGAAGATATTGTGGTTTTTTTAACTAAAAGAGATCAATTACCATTAGTTGAAAACATGTTTAGATTGAGCTCTGTATAACTACATGAATAGATTTATCCTAAATTATTTAGGAATTTTTTTTATTTTATTATCTATATTATCTTTCTTTAATATTATTTACTCTTACTACTTTAATTTATATTTGAATATAGACACTTATTTCTATACTTTGCTAATTTCATTAATTATTGGAATAATTTCATTTATAAAAAGTAAAATTGAAATTAAAGTTACAATTTACACGAAAATTTTTACCATAATTATAGGCTATTTTTCACTTCCATTAATAATATCTATACCTTTTTATTTTAGCATTTATAATATTTCTTTTTTAAACTGTTACTTCGAGGCAATTTCTGGTTTTACTTCAACAGGCTTTACAATTTTTGATAACATAAAACATTTAGATGAAAGCTTAATTTTGTGGAGATCCACATCTCAATGGATTGGTGGCTTATATTTTTTATTTTCCATTTTGCTTCTTATAGATATATTTGATGATAGCTTAAAAAAGTCATTAACCAATTTTATATCATTTAATTATTCAGAAACATTTAAACAATTTTTTAAAATATTTATTTTATATTCAATTTTAACTATTTTTTTATTTGTATCATTTAAATTAATCAATCTAAGAACATTTGATTCTTTTAATATAGCAATGACAATAATTTCTTCAGGAGGTTTTCTACCCGTGAATGATATTAATAATATTGTTAATTCAAATTTTAAGGAAATTGTATTCTCATTCCTAATGTTATTTTCGTTTTTTAGTTTATTTTTAATTTATAATATTTTTTTTTTAAAAGAAAAATCTTTAAATTTCTTTGCTGAAGATATTTATCTTTTTATTTATTTTTCATTTTTAATAATTATATTTTTTGTTTTTTTTAATTCTAACTACAATTTTTCATTGATCCTTTTTTCTTTAACTAGCAGCATGTCTAATATTGGAATTTCTCTTGATTCCACAGGATCTAATTTATGGTTTTTATTTTTATTAATTGTAATAATAGGAGGATCTTTTTTTTCCACTAGTTCTGGAATCAGATTTTTAAAAATATACTTTTTATTTAAATATTCATTTAATGAAATTTTATCATACTCAAAACCAAAAAATGTATTTACTAACAAGTTTCACTTAATTGATTCAAATGTTTTGCAAAAAGATATAAATAAGTATTTTTTATCTGTTTTAATATTCGTAATTTCATTTTTAGTAATTTCATCTCTACTTTCAATTTTTAATGTTAGTTTTGAAGATGCATTTAAACTTGGTATATTGACATTAATGAATACAGTTAATTCATCAATGTATAATTTAGGTAATTTTAATTTTTCTGAATTAAATTCTTATGCAAAGGTAATTTTGATGTTATTTATGATTATTGGTAGAGTTGAATTGTTAACTATATTAATAATTGTTAAAAAATTTCTTTTTAAAAGTTAAATTTATATTATATAACACCTCATAATGCGCCCTTAGCTCAGCTGGATAGAGCATCGGTTTTCTAAACCGAGGGTCGGAGGTTCGAATCCTCCAGGGCGCGCCAATTTTACATATCTTTAGTGCTTTTTTTAATATTGATGATGGTGCATGTTTCTGCTTTACTTAGGTTAATTCAAATTCAATTTTGAATTATTTGTTAACAAATAAATAAACAAGAGGAATAAATAATGTTTAAATTAATAAAACAATTGACTTCTTTGGTAGCTGTAATTGCTGTGTTGTTTGCTTTTACAACAGAGTCTATGGCCGCTAAGAAATCAAAAACACTTAAAAACACTCAGAAAAAAGGTTTTGTAAGATGTGGTGTTTCTCAAGGTCTACCAGGATTTTCTAATGCTGATGCTGCAGGAAATTGGACTGGTGTTGACGTTGATGTATGTAGAGCAGTAGCTGCTGCAGTACTAGGTGATGCGAATAAAGTAAAATTCACACCATTAAGTGCTAAAGAAAGATTTACGGCTCTAACATCTGGTGAGATTGATATCTTATCAAGAAACACGACTTGGACACTTTCTAGAGATGCTGACATTGGTCTTACTTTCGTTGGGGTAAACTTCTACGATGGTCAGGGTTTTATGGTTAGAAAATCTTCTGGAATAACTTCTACAAGCCAATTTAAAGACGGAACTTCAGCATGTACAAACATTGGTACAACAACTGAGCTAAACATGAGAGACTTCTTTAATTCAAAAGGAATTTCTTATGAGCCAGTAGCTTTTGAAAAAGCTGACGAAGTTGTTGCAGCTTATGATGCTGGAAGATGTGATACATACACTACAGATAAATCTGGTCTTGCTGCTCAAAGAACTAAACTAAGTAACCCAGATGACCACATAGTTTTACCTGAAACTATTTCAAAAGAGCCTTTAGGCCCTGTTGTTAGACAAGGTGATTCTGTTTGGGAAGATATCGTAAGATGGTCTTTGAACGTAATGATCGAAGCTGAAGAATACGGTGTTAATTCTGCAAACGCAGACGCTATGAAAACTTCTGAAAACCCAGCTATTAAGAGACTTGTTGGTGCAGAAGGTGAATTAGGTGCTGCTTTTGGTTTAGATAATGAGTGGAGTTTAAGAATTATCAAACAAGTTGGTAACTATGGTGAAAGTTATAAAAGAAATATAGCTGACACTGGTATTTTACCTGATAGAGGTCCAAACGAATTATGGACAAAAGGCGGAATACTTTACGTACCACCTGCAAGATAATTTTTATCTAATAATCTTTAAAAAGGGCTAGATTTTTCTAGCCCTTTTTTTTAGTATCCCACTAATTTAATATATGAATTTTAAACTTAATAAAATTATTCCTCAATTAGTTACATTATTAGTAGTAGTTTTAATTTTTGGTTTTTTTGCCTTTAATGCTCAAATCAATATGGATAATAGAGGCATTGAATTTGGTTTTGGTTTTTTAACCCAAGAATCTTCATTTGATGTTCAATTTTCATTAATTGACTATGATGGATCTCATTCATATGCTAGGGCGTATTTAGTAGGTTTATTAAACACTCTCTTGGTTGCCTTTATAGGAATTATTATTTCGACCATACTTGGAGTAATAGTTGGAATAGCTCGTTTATCACCTAATTATTTAATTGAGAGAACAGCTGCTGTTTATGTAGAATTTTTTAGAAATGTACCTTTGTTATTACAAATATTTTTTTGGTATTTCGCTGCATTGAGAGCTCTTCCTCTTCCACAAGATTCTGAACCTATATTGGGATTTTCTTACTTAACAATTAAGGGTTTATATACTCCAAGTTTTGTATGGGAAAATTTAAATATATTTTTCTACTCAATAATTGCAGCAATAATTTCTATTGTGGTTATAAAAAATTACGCAAAAAAATTACAAGAAAATCAGGGCAAACAGTTACCAGTTTTTTCTATTTCTATTGGTTTATTAATTATTTTGCCACTATTAACTTTTTTAACTGGGGGAGTTTCTTTAGACTTTGAAATTCCTGTTTTAAAACAATTATCTACAACAGGGTTTATTTACGAGGGTGGCTTGAGCATTCCACCAGAACTTATTGCTTTAACCTTAGCTTTATCATTGTATACTGCAACTTTCATAGCAGAGTGTGTTAGAGCTGGAATTCAAGGTATTAGCAAAGGACAAAAAGAAGCTGCTGCTTCTATAGGATTAACGCCAAACCAAATTCTAAAATTAGTAATAATGCCGCAAGCATTAAGAATTATAATACCACCAACTACAAACCAGTATTTAAATTTAACTAAAAATTCTTCACTTGCAGCAGCGATTGCTTATCCAGATTTAGTTTTAGTTTTTGCCGGAACAGCACTAATGCAAACAGGCAGAGCAATAGAAATAGTTTCAATTACAATGTTAACATATTTATCAATTAGTTTGTCAATATCGCTCTTAATGAATTGGTATAATAAAAAAATAGCTATTAAAGAAAAATAATGAATAAATTAAATTTTTTAAAACCTGATAAAGAAAATATAACTACATATTTATACTGTGGTTTGTTTTTACTTTTTATAGCATTATTTGATGTTATTTTGAGTTCGTTTTTAAAAATAAACATTACATCATTTTTGCCTAATTCTATTAGTTTTTTACTTCCTTTAGTTTTTGGAACTATAGGATTTCATCTTATAAGAATAGAATTTTCAGGAATAAAAAATTTAGATTTATTAAATAAAAATATTAATACTAGTACATTTAATGCAGTTTTAACTTTATTAATTATTTTTGCTATAATTAAAGCTATTCCAGGAACTTTGAGTTGGTTTATTATAGATGCTAATATAGCTGGAGACACTAAAGAAGCTTGTACTGGTAGTGGTGCTTGTTGGACCTATATTAAAATTTGGTTAAATAGGTTTATATATGGAATGTATCCAAATGAACTTCAATGGAGAATAAATATCTCTTTCATTTTATTAATATCTTTAGCTTTTGTTGGTTTAATTCCTTCAGAAAAAATTAGGAAATTTTTAACTTTATACTATGTAATTATTTATCCAATTATTGCATTTATACTAATTTATTATTTAATTTCAGGTGGATCATTAGGACTAGAATGGGTTGAAACAGGTGCTTGGGGAGGCCTGTCATTAACCTTTATTGTTTCTTTTTTCTGTTTAATCTTCTGCTTTCCTGTTGGTATGTTTTTAGCTTTAGGAAGAAGATCTATATTACCAACTGTTAGGTATATTTCTATTGGTTTTATAGAGTTCTGGAGAGGTGTTCCTTTAATAACTGTATTATTTATGTCATCTGTAATGTTTCCAATGTTTTTACCAGAAGATTTTTTTATGGATAAATTAGTTAGAGTAATTATTGCTATATCTTTATTTGAGGCGGCTTATGTAGCTGAAGTTATAAGAGGAGGGTTACAAGCACTGCCTAGAGGGCAATATGATGCAGCAAAATCATTAGGTATGGGTTATTGGAAAATGCATGTTTTTGTAATTTTGCCACAAGCTTTGAAATTAGTTATTCCAGGAATAGCCAACACTTTTTTAGCTTTAGTTAAGGACACGCCACTAATCTTTGTTGTTGGATTATTAGAAATAGTAGGAATGCTAAATTTAGCAAAAACAAATCCAAAATGGCTAGGTTTTGCAATGGAAGGATATGTATTTGCTGCTATAATTTTCTGGATTATTTGCTATGCTATGAGTAGATATAGTCAAAATTTAGAATTAAAATATAAAACTGAAAGATAAAAGATGTCAGATCCAATTATTAAAATAGAAAATATGAATAAATGGTTTGGTGATTTTCAAGTTTTAAAAGATATCAATTTATCAGTTGAGAAAAATAAAAAAATTGTTGTTTGTGGTCCATCTGGTTCAGGTAAATCAACTCTTATTAGATGCATCAATAGATTAGAAGAACATCAAAAAGGAACAATTATAGTTGATGGAACTGAGCTTACAGAAAATACTAAAAATATAGAAGCTATTAGAGCTGAAGTTGGAATGGTGTTTCAACAATTTAATTTATTTCCTCACTTATCTATCTTAGATAATTGTACATTGGCACCAATATGGGTAAAAAAAATGCCTAAAAAAGATGCTGAAGAGCTAGCAATGAAACAATTAAATCAAGTTCAAATTGCTGATCAAGCTAATAAATATCCTGGACAATTATCTGGAGGTCAACAACAAAGATGTGCATTAGCTAGAGCTTTGTGTATGGAACCTAAAATAATGTTATTTGACGAACCAACATCAGCATTAGACCCTGAAATGATCAAGGAAGTACTCGATGCTATGGTAAATTTAGCGAAAGCTGGAATGACCATGATAGTTGTAACTCATGAAATGGGTTTTGCAAAAGAAGTAGCAGATGAAGTTATATTTATGGATGAAGGGATGATAGTAGAAAGAGCAGAAACAAAGGAGTTTTTTGCAAATCCAAAAAGTGATAGAACCAAACTGTTTTTAAGTCAAATACTGTAATTTTTAATGTACCTATTTGTAACTAAATAAGCATTTATGTGCTTGACAGGTATTTCATATATCTAATTTTTTAATAAAAAAAATAAATTTTCCTATTGCAGTACCTTAAAAAAATTAGTTGAATTGACCTTATAAAAAAAATTTAAGAGGGGTCTTAATGGAAGAAAATTTTAATAAACACTTAGGCAACAAACTAAAACTAAGAAGATTGGCACTTGGTTTAACACAAACTAAAGTAGCTAAAGCAATAAATGTGACGTTTCAGCAAATACAAAAATATGAGAAGGGGACAAATGGAGTTAGTTCAATAAGATTACTACAACTTTCAAATTATTTAAAAGTTCCAATTAATTATTTTTTTGAAGATTTTTCTGAATATCTTATTAATCTTGAAAAATCTAAAGAAGGACACATGAACATAAACTATAATTTTTTGTTAAAAGTATATAAAGAACTTACGAATGAACAAAGGACTAAATTAATTAAAGCTTTAGAAATAAGTTCATCTTCAATTTCAACAGCTGTTTAATCTTTGGCTCCTCGGGCAGGACTCGAACCTGCGACCAATTGATTAACAGTCAACTGCTCTACCAACTGAGCTACCGAGGAATGTAAAAATCTCAACTTACTTTTTTTCATAATTAAAACAAGATTTATTTTGGAGGCCACGCCCAGAATCGAACTGGGATACAAGGATTTGCAATCCTCTGCGTAACCATTCCGCCACGTGGCCATTTAATTTCATATTAAATTAGTTTGAACGTATTTGTATATAAAATATTTGCATTTAGTCTATCAAATAAATTACTAAAATTATTGTTAAATCATATTATTAAATTATAAACTTAAAATACCATGAGTTTAGATAAATATATACATTCAGACGTTGAGGATAAAATATATACATATTGGGAGAAGAATAATTTATTCAAACCCAAAAAAAATAAGAAAAAATTCTCAATAGTTATACCGCCACCCAATGTTACTGGAAGTTTACATATGGGTCATGCCTTAAATAACTCAATACAAGATTTGCTTACACGATATTATAGGATGAATAATTATGAAACCCTATGGCAACCAGGAACTGATCATGCTGGTATAGCCACTCAAGCATTAGTAGAAAATAAGTTAAATTCTGAGAATATTAAAAAGAATGATTTAGGAAGAGAAAAGTTTATTGAAAAAGTATGGCAATGGAAAAATCAATATGGTGACATAATTATTAATCAGCTTAAAAAATTAGGTTGCTCATGTGATTGGTCGAGAAATGCTTTTACAATGGATGAAAATTTATCAAAAGCAGTCAATAAAGTTTTTGTAGATCTTCATAAAAAAAAATTAATTTATAAAGCTGAAAAACTAGTAAATTGGGACACAGTATTAAAAACTGCTATATCTGATTTAGAGGTTGATCAAAGGGAAGTTAATTCTAAAATTTATTATATTAGATATCCAATAGATGGAACAAGTGAATATATAACTATAGCAACTACTAGACCCGAAACTATGCTTGGAGATACTGCCGTTGCAGTAAATCCTAAAGACAAGAAATACAAAAAGTATGTTAATAAAATTGTAACAATTCCAATTGTTGGTAGAAAAGTTAAAATCATCGAAGATGATTATGCAGATCCAGAACAAGGTACAGGAGCACTGAAAATTACACCTGCCCATGACTTCAACGATTATGATGTTGGTAAAAGAAATAAATTAGAAATTATTAATATTTTTACAGAAGATGGGAAAGTTAATAATAATGCAATTTCATCATATGCTGGTTTAGATAGATTTGATGCTAGAAAAAAAATATTAAACGAACTTAAGGAAAAAAATTATTTTGTTAAGGAAGAAAATATTAAAAATAAAGTTCCATATGGAGATAGATCAAATTCTATAATTGAACCTTTTTTAACAGAACAATGGTTTGCAGATGCAAAGAAGTTATCAATTAAAGCAAAAAAAATAGTTAAAAATAAAAAGACAAACTTTTTTCCTGAGAATTGGTCAAAAACTTATTTTCAATGGATGAATAATATTGAACCATGGTGTATTTCTAGACAATTATGGTGGGGTCACCAAATACCAGCATGGTATGGACCTGATAAAAAAATTTTTGTTGAGTTAAATGAAAATGATGCAAAAAAATCAGCAAAAAAATATTATAAAAAAGATGTTAAACTTGTAAGAGATGATGATGTACTTGATACATGGTTTTCATCAGGGCTTTGGCCTTTTGCAACACTTGGCTGGCCAAACAAAAATGAATATTTAAAAAAGTTTTATCCAACAACAGTTCTTGTAACAGGATTTGATATAATTTTCTTTTGGGTAGCTAGAATGATGATGTTTGGTATGGAATTTTTAAATAAAGAACCATTTAAAGATATTTACGTTCACGCATTAGTTCGTGATGAAAAAGGACAGAAAATGTCAAAGTCAAAAGGTAATGTAATAGATCCACTTGATCTAATTCAAAAATATAGCGCTGATGCATTAAGATTTACTTTATTATCTATGGCATCACCCGGTACTGACGTTAAACTTTCAGAAGATAGAGTTAAAGGATATAGGAATTTTTTAAACAAGTTATGGAATGCAAATAATTTTTTAATACAAAACAAATGTAATTTAAAAAATGCAAAAAAACTTCCAAAATTGAAAGTTAATATCAATAAATGGATATATTTTGAACTTTTAGAAACATCCAATTTAATAAAGAAAAATATAGAAGATTATAGATTTGATGAAGCGGCTAAGAATGCATATCATTTTGCATGGCATAAATATTGTGACTGGTACTTAGAATTGTCTAAAACAATTCTTTTTTCAGACAATATAAAAGCACAAAATGAAGTAAAAGAAGTATCTGCTTTTTTATTTAGACAGATACTTATTATGCTTCATCCATTTATACCATTTGTTACTGAGAAAATATGGCTAACCAACAAATTTGATAATAAAAATAAAAACTTTTTGATGTTATCTAATTGGATTTCAGGAAAATCTAAAAAAGATACTGATCACTACCATGTTCAAAAGATCATTAACTTTATTTCTGAAATAAGATCTTTTAAAAATGAGTTAAATGTAAGTCCTGGATCTTTTATTGATATATCCATCAATAACATTAAAAAAAGTAATCGATCATTTATTAAATCAAATGAAATTGTTATTAAAAAACTAGGTAGAATTAATAATTTTTTTACTAAAGACTTAAATAAACCTGCAGCTTCACTACTTATATCAGGTGATTTATTTAGAATATATTTTGATGAAAATGTTGATTTAAACCTTATTAAAGAAAATTTATTGAAAAGACAGAATAAATATCATGAAGAAATCGATAAAATATCACAAAGATTGAACAATAAAGTTTTTGTTCAAAGGGCTCCAAAAGATATTGTCCAGCAAGAAAAAACTAATTATAGTAATTTAAAAAATGATATTAAAAAAATTTCCATAACAATTGAAAGTTTATAATGAAGAAATTTAATAAAAAGAAACTACCCAGCAGACACACCTCTTTAGGTCCTGATAAAGCACCTCAAAGATCTTTTTACTATGCTATGAATTTAACTGAAAAAGATGTTGCCAAACCATTTGTTGGTGTTGTCTCGACGTGGAATGAAGCAGCACCTTGCAATATAGCTTTAATGAGACAAGCTCAATCGGTTAAAAAAGGTGTTCAATTATCAGGAGGTACTCCGAGAGAATTTTGCACAATTACCGTTACTGATGGTATTGCAATGGGCCATGAAGGAATGAAATCATCTTTAATTTCAAGAGATGTTATTGCAGATTCTACGGAATTAACTGTAAGAGGACATTGTTATGATGCTTTAGTTGGAGTTGCAGGCTGTGATAAATCTTTGCCAGGCTTGATGATGGCAATGGTAAGATTAAATATTCCAAGTGTTTTTATATATGGTGGTTCAATTCTTCCTGGTAGATTGAATGGTAAGGATATTACTGTTGTTGATGTTTTTGAAGGAGTTGGAAAATACTCTTCAGGGAAAATTTCACAACACGCACTTAGAAAAATTGAGTTAAAAGCTTGTCCATCTGCCGGTGCTTGTGGTGGGCAATTTACCGCTAATACAATGGCATGTGTATCTGAAGCTATTGGTTTAGCATTGCCATACTCTGCTGGAACTCCAGCACCTTTTAATAAAAGAGATAAATATGCTTTAGCAAGTGGTAAAGCAGTAATGAATCTATTAGCAAAAAAAATTAGACCAAGAGACATTGTAACAAAAAAATCATTAGAAAACGCTGCAACAATTGTTGCTGCTACCGGTGGATCTACAAATGCTGCTTTACATTTACCAGCTATTGCAAATGAGATAGGTATTAAATTTGATTTAATGGATGTTGCAAAAATATTTAAAAAAACCCCTTATCTTGCAGATTTAAAACCTGGTGGAAAATATGTAGCTAAAGACATGTGGAAGGCAGGTGGTGTTCCAATGCTACTTAAAACACTTTTGGAAGGTGGATATATTCACGGTAATTGCATGACAGTTACAGGCAAAACTATGAAAGAAAATTTAAAGAATGTTAAGTTTAATTCCAATCAAAAGGTTATGAGAAAATATAATAATCCTTTATCTCAAGATGGAGGTGTTGTTGGAATGAAAGGTAATTTAGCCCCAGAAGGTGCAATTGTAAAAGTTGCGGGTTTAAAAAGATTACAATTTACTGGAAGAGCAAGATGTTTTGATACAGAAGAGTCCGCTTATAAAGCTGTTAAAAACAGAAAATATAAAGACGGAGATATTATAATTATTAGATACGAAGGACCAAAAGGTGGACCTGGAATGAGAGAAATGCTTCAAACTACAGGAGCTATCTATGGACAAGGAAAAGGAGAAAAAGTAGCACTTATTACTGATGGAAGATTTTCTGGAGCAACAAGAGGATTTTGTATTGGACATGTTGGACCAGAGGCGTCCATAGGCGGACCAATAGCTTTACTTAGAAATGGAGATATAATTGATTTAGATGCTAAAAAGGGTACTATAAATGTTCGTTTATCTAAAAAAGAATTAGCTAAAAGAAGAAAGAAATGGAAACCAAAGAAAATTAATTTTGGTAATGGAACACTTTGGAAATATGCACAAACTGTAGGACCAGCTTATTTAGGAGCTCCAACTCATCCAGGTGGTAAAAACGAAGTAAAAACTTACGCAGATATTTAATGAAAATACGACCTGTAATTCTTTGCGGGGGTGCTGGAACAAGACTTTGGCCTAAGCAAAATAAACATCAAGCAAAGCAATTTATAAACTTTGGTAACTGGACTTTGTTGGGTAAAACTCTTGAGAGAGTAAAAGCATCTATATTTGATGACCCAATTATAAGCACCAATTCAAAATATCTAAAACAAGTAAAACAACATCTTAAAAAACATAGAATAAAAAAATTTAAGATTGTTTTAGAACCAGCTAAAAGAAATACAGCTCCAGCCATACTAAGCACTGCATTAATTAAAGATATCCCAAATGAGCAACCGCTTATGTTTTTAGCATCAGATCATTTGATAGAAAAGGTGAGTTTATTTAATAGAGCTATAAAAAAAAATCAGAAAAATTTAACTAAAAGTAATATTTTTATTTTTGGTATTAAACCAACAACACCTTCAAGTGAATTTGGTTATTTTCTTACTATAAAAATTAAAGGAAATATTAATAAGGTATCAAGGTTTGTAGAAAAGCCTAAAAAGGCAAAAGCAAAACAAATTATTAGAAAAAAAGGTTATTGGAATTCTGGTATGTTTTATCTTAGAAAAGATTCAATCATCAATAATTTCAAGAAATATCAACCAAACATTTACCGAAACTGTAACAAAGCTGTAATAAAAGCAAAATATAAAAGCAACGTGTACTATTTAAATAAACAAGCTTTTAATCAAGCAACAGCAAAATCATTTGATTATGCTGTACTAGAAAAAGCAAAAAAAATTAACGCTATAAAATTAGATATTCCATGGTCTGATTTAGGTTCTTGGAAAGAGATCTGTAAAATGTATGGACGTAATAAACGAAAATACTTTAAGAAGAAAAATGTTTTTTATAGACCTTGGGGAAGCTATGTTAATTTATTTGATGGCAAAGAATTTTTAATTAAAGAGTTATATGTAAAATCAAAAGGTATTCTAAGTCTTCAAAAACATCATCACAGAGCAGAGCATTGGGTAGTTACTCAAGGTAAACCTAAAATTACCTTAAATAAGAGATATTTTACAATGAAACCTGATGAAACTATTTTTATACCTTTAGGATCGATCCATAGGATAGAAAATCCTTATAAGAAACCTGTGAAAATAATAGAAGCACAAGTTGGATCTATATTAAAAGAAACTGATATTGTAAGGTTACAAGATATATATGGTCGTGTAAAATAATTTTAAAACCAATTATTAGGAATAATTATATAGTGAATTGCTAGCACTATCCCAACAGACACACTTAATCCAAAGATCATTTTAATAAAGTCTTTTCCAATAAGTGGAAAAACATATTTAAACTTATAATCTTTATTCATCGTTGAAATTGCTAATTCTCGACCACATAATAACCCAACAAACACCCAAGTTGTTGACATTGGTAAATCGTTTAGTTCTTTAAAGTAGAATAAAACAGCAGCATAGATCACGTTAATAATTGTAGCTGATCGTGCATATCTTGTTCCAGTTTTATCCAAAACTACTTTTTGAATAGGTCCACCATGAATGTAAAAAATATAAAATAGTAGAATAGTAAAATAAGCCATTACCGTCATAAGAAGAGTAGGACTTAACTGTCTTGGTAAATATACCGCAATGTTTGCAACATCATGTGATAACCAAACCCACCATAACCAACCAGAAGTTACCCAAACAGAATTACGCCAGAAGCCAATCCATTTATCACTTACTTCATCAAACTTTTCATTGATAAATTTTGATACAATTATCCAAGAAATATAAGCAACTACTGCCGCTAAACCGTAGCCAACAACACTTTTCATTAACATTTTTTCTAAAACGACAGTTGATGCAAAAGCTGACAACACTAAGAAAGTTGTAGAAACTGGAATACCAACTCTAGTTAATAATAAAAGTATTCCCGGAGCAACAGCATGATACCATTGAATTTCTTGATAAGGTATTCTTGTTAGTCTTCCATAGGATATATCACCATCATAGGCATACCAACCCCAGGTCAGAGCTAAAATCATTACAAATGATGCAGAAGCAGCAAGTGTATACCATTTAAACCACTTTTGTTTTGATGCTATAAATGTTCCTAGAGTTTGAATAGAGTCGTTTCCAATTACAGACCATCCAGCCAGTCCAAATCCTACTATTGTATATATTAATGAGAGTTCCATGTTTTCTAGTTAGAGTTTAATTTTAAATTCATAAGAATCTTTTTCTTAATGACCATTTAATATGTGGAAATGGGTTAGTCTATGATTAAATATGATTATTTTACTTTTAAGAACGCTGATTCATCCTCATTACATTATTTTAAATATTTGTCTAGATTATTTAAAGAACAAGTTGACACATATATTTGTTATGTTATAACATAACAATGAGAATATCTAAATGTTGTAATAAAAACGACCAACAAGCTTTAAATGTTTTAAAAAAGCATAGCAAAGGTTTAACTGCTTATCGTTTATTAAGCGAATTACAAAAAACTAGAAATGTTAAACCTATGACAATTTATAGATCGTTAAATAGCTTACAAAAAATGGGTGTTGTACATAAATCTAATCAAAGCAAAACTTATTTTGTTTGTAATAGTAGCGCCAAAGATAAACATAATCCAGCTGTTGCTGTTTGCAAAAAATGTGAAAAAACTGAGGAACTAAACCCAAATATTTTCTCTAAATTATTCAACAACATTAAAACTAAAGAAAAATATAATTTTTCAAATTTTGAAATTGAAATTTCAACTATTTGCCAAAAATGCAATTAAAGGAGTGTAACTAATGAAAAAAATAAATCTTTTAACCGTAATTATATCTATTTTCAGCATAACTTTTGTTCATGCTGCAGAAGGGCATTCACATGAACTGCCAGGATTTCTTCATTTTATGGAAGAATTAATAGAAGAACATAGTGTATTAAGAGGTGCAACTTTTGGATTTATTCATACTTTGATTCCTTTAATAGGATTTTATACTGGTTGGAGCATCAATCGATTTCTTAAAATTATCTCAAATGGAGCAATTGCTGGTATTGTTGGTATAGTTTTAGCGCATATTATTGCAGACTTCGTTGCAGCATTAGCTGATCCTGATTTAAAAAGTGCAGCATTTGGAATTGTAATTGGTGGTTTTCTACCTTTGATTGCTGTTCCTTTTTTAGAAAAGTATGTAACTAAAAGCAGATATCATACAGTTGTAGGTGATCACGATGATCTTAAAAAAGATTTGAAAAGAAAGCACAGATAATATTAAATACGTTCTGTGAAAACAGTTTCTCTCACATTAGATGAGATTTATAATTTAGCTAAAAAAACTCTTTTAGCAAATGGATGTGATGATGAAACAGCATCAATTCTTGCAGAATTGATAATGAAAGCTGAAAGAGACGGTTCCTTGTCTCATGGTTTATTTAGATTGCCAGCTTATGTTTCTGGCCTTAAAAGTGGAAAAATAAACGGCAAAGGGAAACCAGAAATAAAAAAAATATCACCAAGTGTAATTAAAGTTTTTGGAAATAATTGCTTAGCACCTGTTGTTTTAAACAAAGGTATTCCAGAATTAATAAAAACTGCTAAAGAAAATGGAGTAGCAGTTTTAGCTATAAATAATTCACATCATATGGCTGCTATGTGGCCTGAAACGGAAATAATAGCTGAGCAAGGATTAGTTGCTTTTGCGTGTACATCATACAAACCTGCTGTTGCACCTGTGGGTGCTACTAAACCATTATTTGGAACTAATCCAATTTCTTTTGCATGGCCACGACCAGGTAAAGCTCCAGTTGTTTATGATATGGCTACAGCATCAATGGCAATGGGTGAAGTTCAGGTTGCTAAAAGAGAAGGGCACAAAGTTCCTTTAGGAACAGGTTTAACAAAAGATGGAAAAGAAACAACAGATCCTGGAGAAATAGCTGATGGAGGGGTATTGCTGCCCTTTGGAGGCTATAAGGGCTCATGCATAGCCATGATGGTTGAATTATTAGCTGGAGCTCTTGTAGGCGATAATTTTAGCTATGAGACAGCAGCTAAAGATAATAATGATGGAGGACCACCAAGTGGTGGTGAATTTATATTAGCGATATCTCCTGATAAGTTATCTGGAAATGATTGGAATAAACATTCAGATGAATTTTTTGAAAAAATGAAATCTATGGATGGAGTAAGACTTCCTGGTGAAAGAAGACATATAAATAGACTTGATAAAGGTCCAAGAAATATAAACGAAGAACTAATAAATAAAATTAAATCTTTAAGTTAATTCAATTTCAATAGGTGTATGATCTGATGGTTTTTGTCTGCCGCGTGGAAATTTATTTATTTTAACATCTTTAACAATATCAACTAAAGAACTAGAAACTAAAAAATGGTCTATTCTCATACCATTGTTTTTTTGCCAAGCACCACTTGTATAGTCCCAGAAAGTATATCCCTCTTTATCAGGATGAATAGATCTATAGGCATCATGAAAACCTAAATTTATTAGTACTCTTAATTTTTTTCTTATTTCCAATCTAAATAAAGCATCATTTTCATAATTTTTTGGATTATGAACATCTTCTGCTGATGGAATTATGTTAAAATCTCCTCCAATAATTATATTTTCATTTTGTTTTGATAAAGATTTTAATTTTTTAATCAAACTATCCAACCAGTAAAGTTTATAACTATATTTTTCTGTATCAATAGGATTTCCATTGGGAGTATAAATATTAATTAAAGTTATAGTCTTTTTTTTATGTTTAACTTCAGCAGAAATTATTCTTGATTGTTTATTTTTGTCATTAAAAATATCGTTTTTAATATTATCTAATTTTTTCTTTGAAATAATTGCCACACCGTTATAGCTCTTTTGACCAAATACATAATTTTCATATTTAAGAGATTTGATATCATCGTAAGGATAAGTTTCATCCGGTGTTTTAATTTCCTGCATCATCAAAATGTCTGGAGAAAACTTATTTAAATATTCTTTAATATTTTCAATTCGAGCTCTTACTGAATTAACATTCCATGAACTTATGATCATTAAAGTGAGAAAGAAACACCACAACCGCAAGAAGATTTGCTCTGTGGATTACTGATTTTGAAATTATCACCAATTAACTCCTTAACATAATCAACTTCTGATCCTTTTAATAGTTCAGCTGATTTTTTGTCTATTAATATATTTTCATGTTTCAGATCATCATCTTCTTGTTTGTTATCAAATGAAAAATCATACTGAAATCCAGAGCAACCACCTCCTTTAATGGCGATTCTAAAAAAAGATCCTTTATCCTTTTTAGATAGCATTTCATTAATCTGTTTTAATGCATTATTGGTAAATTTAATTTCTTTAATCATCATCTAAGACTGATATTACTAATATAATGTTAAATTGTCATTTTTAAAGAATGAAAAGTTATAAAAAACTAGGAATTATTAAGAGTAAAGGCAGATTTATTAATGAACCTAATTCTCCCTATAGATCACCTTTTCAAAGAGATAGAGATAGAATTATTCATAGTGCAGCTTTTCGTAGGTTAAAACACAAAACACAAGTTTTTGTTAATACAGAAGGGGATCACTACAGAACTAGAATTACACACTCTATCGAAGTTGCTCAAATTGCACGAACAATATCACGTTATCTAAACTTAAATGATGATTTAACTGAAACTTTAAGCCTTGCTCATGATCTTGGTCACACTCCCTTTGGTCATGCTGGAGAGGATGCATTAAATGAATGTATGATTGATCATGGAGGATTTGATCATAATCTTCAAACATTAAGGATAGTAATGTTTATAGAAAGTAAGTATGTAAAGTTTAAAGGTTTAAATTTAACCTTAGAAACATTGGATGGTCTTTTAAAGCATAACGGTCCTTATTATGATAATACAAATGTAGAAAACTTGATTGGAATAAAAAATTTAAAAAATAAAATTAATTTAAAAACTTATCCTTCACTTGAGGCACAAATTGCTTCTATTTCTGATGATATTGCTTACAACAATCATGATATTCAAGATGGGTTTAATGCAAATATTTTTAAAATTAATGATTTAAAAGAAATTAATTTTTTTAATGACATATTAAAGAAATATTCATCAAAGTTTAAAAAAATTGACAGTAGAATTTTAATTTATCAAATGGTTAGGGACTCTATTAATCTTATGGTTAAGAACTTAATAAAAAATTCTTTAATAAACTTTAAATTTAACAAAATTAATAAATTAAATGACGTTTATAAATCTGAAAATAAGCTTGTTTGCTTTTCTTCAAATTATGAAAACATAATTAATGAAATAAGAGATTTTTTAAGCTTAAAT
>CACIPT010000015.1 GCA_902588595.1 uncultured Pelagibacteraceae bacterium
TGTCATGTGCCAAAATTTTAATCTGCCCGTTAATAAATTTAACTATTGAATGTATATAAGAATTGGGATGTATAAGTACTTCAAATTTTTTTATGTCAATTTTAAAAATTCTCTGAGCTTCAATTACTTCAAAAACTTTATTCATCAATGTAGCTGAATCAATAGAAATTTTTTTTCCCATATTCCAGTTTGGATGTTTGATTGCTTCCTTAGGCTTAACATTTTTTAATTTGTTTAATTTATAATTTAAAAAAGGACCACCTGATGCTGTAATAATTATTTTTTCTACACTATTAATTGATTCATTATGTAATAAAGACCAAATAGAAAAGTGTTCAGAATCAACAGGTATAAATTTTGTTTTATTTTTTATTAATTTCTTTTCTATAAGACGCCAAGCGCATATAATTGACTCTTTATTAGCTATTGCAACATTTTTTGTAATATTAATGGAATTAATTGTCGAGTCCAAACCTGCTAATCCAGATATAGCGCACATAACATAATCAATTTTTTTTTTAATTATTGATGATTTTAATTTTTTAAAAGAATTAAAAACTTTAATTTTTTTTTTTATAAATTTTTTTTTAGATTTTATAAATTTTTTTTGATTAAATATAATTACAGCTTTTGGTTGAAGTTTTATTGATTGATCATATAATTTTTTAACATTTGTATTGGTTGATAAAAAAATAACTTCAAAATCTTTTTTATTATTATCAATTATATTAACTGTGTTTTTACCTATTGATCCAGTTGAACCCAATATTCCAATTTTCATTTTCATTAACTAAATACTTTAAATAAAATGTATGATGAAGGTATAGCAAAAACAATACCATCGACTCTATCAAGCAACCCTCCGTGGCCTGGTATAAGATTTCCTGTATTTTTAATTTTTGATAATCTTTTAAAATAAGAAATAATTAAATCTCCAATTTGACTCATTGTTGAGATAAATAAAACTAGTAGTAATAAATTAAAATCATTTAAATTGTTTAATTGAAAAACAGTATCTGGCAATACAAATGTAAATATATTTATTTTAAATAAATAAATAGTAATTATTGATAAGAAAAAACTTCCTATCATTCCAGAATATGTTTTATTTGGACTTATTTTTGTTAATTTTGGTCCTTTAAATAATTTACCAAAAACATATCCACCAATATCTGTTAAAATACAAATTATTATAACAAATAAAAATTGGTAAAAAGTGTCCATATTATCACCTCTAAACATATAAGCTGAGTAAGATACAAATAATAAATAACCAATTCCTAACAATTTTATTAATTCATTTTTAGACATTTTAATCCATTCATAAGTGGCAAGTAAGAAAAAAACTCCTAAAAAAAACATAAAAAATTTTGAACCTTTAAAAATAAAAAAAAATGCAAGAGGTAAAATTACTAATGAACTTAATATTCTTTTTAGAGTTTCGTTTTTCATTAAATATTACCGTAATTTCTTTTTATTTTTTTAAACTTTTTTAATATTTTATTGTAATCATTTTCGTTGAAATCTGGCCATAGTTTTTTTTCAAAGAATATTTCAGAATAAGCCAGTTGCCATAGCAAAAAATTACTTAATCTATGAGTGTTTCCTGTTCTTATTAAAAGGTCAGGATCAGGGATATTTTGAGTAAATAAGTATTTTGAAATATTTTTTTCATTAATTTTTTGTTTATTTCTATTAATTTTATTAAAAGAATGAATCAGTTCACTTTTAGAACCATAGTTTAAAGCTAAATTAATTTGTAATCTTTTATTTTTAAAAGTTTTTTTTTCTGAGTTATTAAGAAGAGTATTTATTTTATTTGAAAATCTTTTTTTTCCAATAATTTTTAATTTAATATTTTTTTTATTAAATTCAGAAATTTTATTTAAAAGAAAATTTTCTAATAAATTGAA
This sequence comes from uncultured Pelagibacteraceae bacterium, assembly GCA_902588595.1. GTDB lineage: Bacteria > Pseudomonadota > Alphaproteobacteria > Pelagibacterales > Pelagibacteraceae > Pelagibacter. The sequence goes on from CACIPT010000015.1 coordinate 1,914, forward strand.
CAAAAAATTAATTTCTTTTTTTGGTCTTTTCCAATTTTCTGTAGAAAATGCATATAAACTTAAATATTTTATTTTATTCTGAATTGAAACTTTAATAATTTTTTCAACAGTTTTAAGTCCTTCTTTATGACCTGAGTTTCTAGATTTTTTATGTTTGATTCCCCATCTCCCATTACCATCCATAATAATGGCGACATGTTTAATATGGTTCATATTTTCATTATTTCTGTTTCTTTAGAAATAACTTTTTCATCAATTTTTTTTATTTGGTCGTCTGTGATTGTTTGTATTTTTTTTTCTAATTTTTTTTCTTCGTCTTCACTAATATTTTTAGATTTTAATAATTTTTTCAATTCATCGTTAGCTTCCCTTCTTATGTTTCTTATCGAAATTTTACATTTTTCACCCATTGACTTAATCATTTTTTTCATTTCATTTCTTCTTTCTTCACTTAAATCTGGTATGGGAAGTCTAATAAGTTGTCCATCAATTTGTGGGTTTAAGCCTAATTCAGATTTTTTAATAGATGAATCTATTAAAGCTACATTATTTAAATCCCAAACCTGAATATTAATCATTCTGGGATCTGGTGTTGTTATACTACCTAATTGATTTATTGGCATCTTTTGTCCATAAACATCTACTTTTACAATATCAAGCATACTTGAATTAGCTCTTCCAGTTCTTAATGATGAAAGTTCTTTAGTAAAAACATCGAATGTTTTACTCATTTTTTGCAAATAATTATTTTCACTAAACATTAGTCACCAATCTTAACTCTATAAAAATCAACAATTTTTAAATCTTTAAAACCTAATTCTTTTATAACATCTTTAACTTTTTTTTTAGGCTCCATAACCCACTGTTGTGTCATCAAACTATTTTCTTCTTTAAACTTATTCATTTTACCAGAACTAATTTTTTTTGCTATATCACTAGATTTTCCAGCATTTTTTAGTTCTTCTGTAATAAGTTCTTGTTCTTTATCAATGATTTCCTTTTTAATTTCATCAGAATTAATTGATATAGGATTTGAGGCTGCTATATGCATGCTTAATTGTTTTCCAAAATTGTCAATTTTTTCAGATTTTTCTTTATTATTCAATGAAACTATAACTGCAATTTTTGACAAGTTATCTTTGATAATAGTATGTAAATAAAAATAATTTTTTGAATTTTCATGTGATATAGTTTTTGCTCTTCCTAAGGTTATTTTTTCACCAATCTTAGAAATCATTGAAATTAAATTATTATCTACAGTTTTTTTATTTTTCATCATTGATTTATTTAATTCATTTAGATCAGAGTTTACTAAATTATTAATTTCAGACAATTCTTTAACAAAAATTATGAAATCTTCATTTTTTGCAACAAAATCAGTTTCACAATTTACTTCAATAACTGAAGTTTTATTGTGATCACCACTTAATGCAACAACTCCTTCTTTGGCATCTCTAGACATTTTTTTTGAAGCTTTTGCAATTCCTTTAACTCTAAGAATCTCAACAGCTTTATCAAGATCTCCATTTGATTCATTAAGTGCAAGATTACAATCTTTAAAACCTGCACCTGTAGATTGTCTTAATTTCTTAATTTTTTCTAAATCACTCATTTCTATCAATTTTTTTTAAAGGATTACTTATTTTAATGTCATCCCTTTTTTTCTAGATTTATATCTTGATTTTTTTTTCATGCTTTATTGGATCTTTTGTATCTATTGTAGGAGTATCTTTTTTAGCGTTAATTATTGTCTCTTTAATTAAATTGCAATATAGATCGATTGATCTTCTAGCATCATCATTGCCAGGTATTGGATAATTGATTCCTTCAGGATTTGAATTAGTATCAAGAATAGCAACAATTGGTATTCCCAGTTTAATTGACTCTTTTATTGCTAATGATTCATAATTTGTATCGATAACAACTACTAAGTCTGGTATTTTGTTCATTTCAGATATTCCACCTAAAGATTTTTGTAATTTATCTCTTTGTGCACTCATTTTTAATAGCTCTTTTTTTGTAAAACCTCTATTTTCTGAAACTAGATCAACATTTAATTTTTTTAATTTTTTAATCGAATTTGAAATTGTTCCCCAGTTTGTCAACATTCCTCCAAGCCAACGATAATTTACATAATATTGATCAGTTTCATTTGCTAAATCAGCAATAGCCTCTGATGCTTGTTTTTTTGTTGAAATAAAAAGAACTTTTCCATTTTCAGAAGTAACTTTGTATATTTTTTCAAGTGCTACAGTAATTAATTCTAAAGTTTGTGTTAGGTCTATAATATGTATTGAGTCTCTTTTTCCAAAAATATATTTTTTCATTTTTGGATTCCATCTTAAAGTTTTATGACCAAGATGAACTCCAGCTTCAAGTAATTGTTGTATTGTAACGTTAGGTATCTTCATATTTTTTCCCGGTTATGCCACCACAATTATTTCCAACAAAGGACCGGAGGGTTATTAAACCAAAAATTGTGTGCGTGTTAATTTATGATGGTATTTACAAATTAATTAATAATTTAACAAGGGTTATTTTAATTAATTTGAGTGATAATTCCTTCTTTTTTTAATAAATTTATTGTGTTTCTGTCGACTTTTCTTGTTTTGTGTAATTTAAACACGGATTCACAACCATTATTTTTAACAATTAAAGTTATTGATGTATTGCCATCAGTTTTCATGTCACTTAAGCAAGAAATTTGATTTAAACTACTAAGTGTCAGTTCTAATTGGGAAATTGGCTTATTATATAATTCTTTAATTAATACTATTTTGTTAACATTAATACGTTTAAATCTATTTTCATCATTTGATAGATTTTTGTTTAAAGTTAACAATAAAGAATTACCTTCAATCAAAAATTCTCGACATAAATCTAAAACATCTGAAAAAATAAAAAGTTCAAATACACCTGATAAATCTGTAAGTTTAATTATAGCATATGAGTTCCCTTTAGAAGTTTTTCTTTCTTGTATTTTTAAAAGAGTTGCAGCTATATTGCATTTTTTATTTGTGTCGTTCGTAAGGAAATCTTTGTAATTTAAAATATTATAATCATTAAAAATTTCTTTATACTTATTAATCGGATGATCGGATATAAAAAAACCAATAGCTTTAAATTCTTTTGAAAGTCTTTCTTCAAAATCCCAATCATTTGTATCAAAAATTAAATTTTCTTCTTTAGATAAATCATTTGTATCTAAATCGAATAAATCAATTTGATTAACAAGTTTATTTTCAAATATATTTTTTGATTTTAAAATCAAATTTGGAATTGAATTATACAAAGATTGTCTATTTTTGTTTAATCTATCAAAAGCACCGGCTTTAACTAAACCTTCCAATTGGAGTTTGTTTATGTCTTTAGGGTTAATTCTATATATAAAATCTTTAATAGATTTAAATTTGCCATTTTTAGTTCTTTCATTAACAATATTTAAAATAGCTTCATACCCTACACTTTTGATTCCTCCTAAAGCGTAATAAAAATTATTTTCATCCGATCTAAAGTCAGCAAAACATTCATTTATATCTGGTCTAATTATTTTAATATTTAATCTTTTTAATTCTTCATAAAATTCACCTAATTTATTTTGATTTGAAATATCCATTGTCATTGATGCTGCAAAAAATTGATTTGGAAAATAAGTTTTTAAATAGGCTGTTTGATAAGCTATTATCGCATATGCTGCTGCGTGACTTTTATTAAATCCATATTCAGCAAAAGGTTCAATTTTTAAAAATATCCCTGCAGCTACATCCTTGCTAATTCCATTTTTTACAGCACCTTCAATAAATCTTTGTTTTTGTTTTTCTAACTCAGTTCTTTTCTTTTTACCCATTGCTCTTCTCAAAATATCCGCTTCACCTGCTGTAAAACCAGAAAGTTTTTGAGCTATTTGCATTACTTGTTCTTGATATATTATTACCCCGTATGTAGGTTTTAGTATTTCTTCTAATTTTGGATGTAAATAATCAGGTTTTTGTTTACCGTGCTTACAATCATTATAAGTAGGTATGTTGCTCATAGGACCTGGCCTATATAATGCTACTAAAGCTATAATATCTTCAAGATGATTTGGCTTCATATTTGTTAAAGCATCTCTCATTCCTGAACTTTCTAATTGAAATAAACCAATCGTATTTCCAGAAGACAATAATTTGAATACTTTCTGGTCCTCATAATCAATATTTTCTATTTTAAAATCTTTTTTTTGTTTGTTTATAAGTTTCTGAGTATTGTTTATTACAGTTAAGGTTTTAAGACCTAAAAAATCAAATTTGATTAATCCTGCATTCTCAGCTGAATACATGTCAAATTGAGTTGATGGTAATAATAAATCAGATGAAGAGTCTTTATATAATGGAACAGTTTCTGTAAGTTTTTTATCAGCTATAACAACACCAGCTGCATGTGTTGCAACATTTCTATTTAAACCTTCAAGTTTTAGTGATAATTCGATTAACTTTTTTACTCTTGAGTCTTCCTTAATTAGTTTTTGAAGACGCGGTTCATTATTTATACAATCTGTTAAAGATTGAGGTCGTGAAGGATCGAAAGGTATCATTTTAGATATACTGTCTACAAAACCATATGACAAACCTATAACTCTTCCAACATCTCTAACTACCATTCTTGCTTTAAGTTTACCAAAAGTAATTATGTGTGCTACGCTGTCTTTATATTTTTTGTTTAGATAATTAAAAACTAGATCTCTCTTTTCTTCACAAAAATCAATATCAAAATCAGGCATAGATATACGATCTGGATTTAAAAATCTTTCAAATATTAAATTGAATTTAATTGGATCTAAATCTGTTATTGATAAACACCAGGCAACTAAAGATCCAGCACCAGATCCTCTGCCTGGTCCTACGGGAATATCATTATTTTTTGCCCATTTTATATAATCAGAAACAATCAAAAAATAACTAGAATATTTCATTTCAACAATTATTTTTAATTCATGGTCTAGCCTTTCTTTATAAATTTTAAATTTTGGGTGCATTTCAATTTCGTTTTTATTAATTTTAAACTCATTTAAAAATTTTGTTTTTAATCCATCATGACTTTCGGAAATTAAAGTTTGATCTGCATCACCACTTTTTTGCGAACTTATATTTGGTAATATTGGTTTTGAAGGCAACGGTCTATATGAACATCTTAATGGCAAATTCAAATTGTTTTCTAATGATTCAGGAATATCTTTAAATAAATCATACATCTCATCTGAAGATTTAAAATAATGTTGGTCAGAAAAAGTTATTCTATTTTTGTCATTTAAATATGTTTTTTGACCAATGCATATAAGAGCTTCATGAGCAGCGTGCATATCTTTTTTTAAATAAAAAACTTCATGAGTAGCAATTATAGGAATTTCAAATTTATTTGATAAATTTAAATTGTAATTTTCAAATAATTTTTCGTTTTGATCATTATGTCTTTGAATTTCAATATAAAAATTATCTTTAAAAGATTTTTTTAAAGTTTTATAAATTTCTTCAATTTCGCTAAATTTACCTTTATTGAACAATTTTCCGATTAAACCATTAATAGTACCTGAGAATAAAATTATATTTTCTGGTTCTTTAACTAAATCTTCAAAATTGCATACTGGTTGTGAGTTTTCACTTTTAAGGTAAGATGAAGAAGATAGTTCAATAATTGTTTTATAACCAGATTTAGATTTAGCTATTAATGGTAATAAACCAATTTCCCCTTTAAAATTAAATAAAATTTGGGTTCCGATTATTGGCTGAGTGCCTGATTTAGATAAATTTTCTGAAAATTCTAGAGAACCACATAAATTAGACGTATCAGATAATCCAACAGATTTAATTTTATTATCTTTGCAATAATTCTTTAAGTCATCGATTTTAACAGCGCCTTCACAAATTGAATATTGTGTATGAATTTTAAGATGATTAAAAGTTTTAATACTTGATTCTTTCATTGGTGGTTTTTTTTATTTTACCGCTAATAAGTTCTATCTTGCAATCAGCCATATTTGCAAAAAATCTATTATGGGTTGCAAATATTATTAATCTATTTTTATTTTTTAATTTAATCAAGATTTTAAAAACTTCTTTAGCATTTTTAAGGTCTAAACTTCCTGTTGGCTCATCTGCTAAAATAATTTCGGGGGAGTTTATTAAGGCTCTTGCTATAGCAACTCTTTGCATTTCTCCACCTGAAAGTTCTGATGCTAAATGGTTTTGTCTATTAGTTAGCCCTAGTCTTCTAATTAATTTTTTTGCATCTATTAAAGCTTTATTTTTATTTTCATCTATTGATAGTCTTGCAAAATAAATATTTTCAATTGTAGTAAAATCAGATAGTAAATTATTATCTTGATAAATTATACCAATTTTTCTTGCTCTTAAATTATCATTATATGATTTAGACTTATAATCTATTAAATGGTTAGATATTTTTATATTACCTGAAGTGGGTGTATCTATTAAAGAAAGTAAATTAAGAAGTGTTGATTTTCCTGATCCAGATGGACCCATTAAAGAATATATTTTCCCTGGCTTGAATGAAAAATTTAATTTATTTAATACTCTAACTTTTTTTTTAGAATTATAGTTTTTTACAACATTTTTTAATACAATAATATTATTCATACTTAAGAGCCTTTATAGTATTCATTTTTGAAGCTTTCATGGCGGGATAAATTGAAACAATTGTTGTAATTATAATTGAACAAATTGAAATTATAAAAATTGATTGAATGCTAATTTCTGATGGCATTTTACTTAAAAAATAAATTTCTTCAGGAAAAAGTGTAATCCCAAATACATTACTTAAAAATTCTCGAACATTTTCTATATAAATAGAAAATAAAACTCCTAAGATTATACCAAATATAGTTGCTAATGATCCAATAATAAAACCAACCATAAAAAAAATTTTAGAAATAGAGTTGTTCTGAACTCCAATTGATTTAAGAATTGCTATTTCTCGTGTTTTATTTTTTACCAGTATAGTCAAACCAGATATTATATTAAAAGCTGCTACTATTATTATTAAAGAAAGAATTATAAACATAACATTTCTTTCAACTTTAAGAGCAGAAAATAATGATTTATTTAGATCAGACCAAGTATTTACATAGTAATTTTTAAAAATATTTTCTAATATCTTTTTTGAAGTTTCAATATTATTTGGATTTCTTAAATACACTTCTAAGTTTCTTTTTGATTTTTTTAAATCAAACAAATTTTCTAAATCATTTAAGTTAATAAATGCAACATTTTGATTAAAATCAGCAATTTCACTATCAAAAATTGAATCAACTATATATGTCTCCTGTTTGGGCAAATTACCCATTATTGTTTGTATGCCATTAGGAGACATTAATAAAACCTTATCTCCTACCTTAATATTATTATTGAAACTTAATTCTTCCCCAATAGATATAAATTTTGGATTTAATTTTTTATTTCCATAAAAATGGGTATTTTTTACTACATTTAATTTTTGAAAATCATTTGGCAAGTATCCCCTTAATAACAAACCTTTTGTATAATCTTTATTAATTAAAATTGCTTCACCACTATTACTATAAACGAAAGTATCTGATAATTTAATAAAATCTTTATTGATAAATAAATTTTCATCAATTCGTTGATCGTATGGCTTAATAACTGCATGAGGATTAAATCCTACAATTTTTTTGATTAATTCTGTACGAAAACCATTCATTACAGACATAACAATAATTAAGACAGCTACACCAAGGCTAATACCTATAAATGAAAAAATAGAAATTACATTTAAGAATCCATCTTTTTTTCTAGTTTTTAAGTATCTTAATGTAACTTCTTTTTCTAATTGCGAAATCAATTTATTTTTTTTTATTAATTATAATTTTCACTATATCTTCTATGGATAAATTTTTACTATCTTTGCCAATTTCTTTAAATTCAAATAAGTCACCTTCGCTCTTTTTACCAATCATAATTTGAAATGGTATACCAATAAAATTAAATTTTTTTATTTTTGAAGAAAAATTTTCATCTGTATCATCAACAATAGTGTCAATTTTCTTTTCGCTTAAATATTTATAAATGTTAAGAGCTTTTTCCAAATTTAAATTATCATTTTTATTGATAAGTGGTATAACTGCACATTCGTATGGTGTTACGGACATTGGCCAATTCATAATTTCATTTTTATCATCATATTTAGCTTCAATAATGGCACCAACCAATCTAGATACACCCACACCATAAGATCCCATTTTAACAAATTCTTTTTTTCCTTGATAATCAACAGAAGCATTCATTGGTTTAGAATATTTATCACCAAAATAAAAAATATGCCCAACTTCAATACCTTTTGTACTAAGCCTAAACTTTTCTGGTATATTTTTTTCAAAATCACTTTTATTAAATTTTTCATCTGTCACTGCATAATATGTTTCGTATTTTTTTCTAAGATCGTTTAGTGATTTTTTTTCTAATTTTGTATTGTCGCTACTAACATCAAAAATTCTTTTATCTGTGTAAATTTTACTCTCTCCAGTTTCTGCTAAAATAATAAATTCATGAGATAAATTTCCTCCAATAGGGCCTGTATCTGCAGCCATAGGAATTGCTGACAATTCTAATCTTTGAAAAGTTCGTAGATATGAAAGAAAAAATTTATTATATGAAAAAATTGCTTCTTCATCATTTAAATCAAACGAGTATGCATCTTTCATAAAAAATTCTCTACATCTCATTATTCCAAATCTAGGCCTAAGCTCATCTCGAAACTTCCATTGAATATGGTAAAGTAATTGTGGTAAGGATTTATAAGATTTTATACTAGTTCTAAATATGTCAGTTATTAATTCTTCATTAGTTGGTCCGTACAACATTTCTCTATTTTGTCTATCTTTAATCCTTAACATTTCTTCACCGTAATCTTCATACCTTCCACTTTCTTTCCAAATTTCGCTAGACTGAATGGTAGGCATTAATATTTCTTGAACTCCAATTCTATCTTGTTCCTCTCTAACAATTTGTTCTATCTTTTTCATAACTTTAAAACCAAGAGGTAACCAAGAATATATACCTGCAGAAGATTGCTTTATCATTCCAACTCTAAGCATTAGCTGGTGAGATTTAATAACAGCTTCTGAAGGATTGTTTTTTAAAATTGGTATAAATGATTTTGAAAAGAGCATTTGTTATATTCTTAACACATTAATATTAGTTATTGGTTTTTTTCCAGTTTTTTCTTTTGTATATTTTCTGCATGTTTTTTTTAGTCCATCAATTAAATTTTCATTTTGTTTGGTGTTTTTTAAAGAAAATGTTTTTGTAAGTTTTGATATTTCCTCCTCTAGGCCATCAAAAAATTCTTCTTTCCTCAAAATTGGTAAACCTTTAACATTTATAAGTGGTTTACTATGTAGTGTTCCTTTTTTTGAAATAATTAATGTTAAGTCAACATATCCATTATTAGCTAAATTTTTTCTTTCTTTAATAAATGCTGAATCTTCTTCAATAGAAATATCACCATCTACACATAACCTGCCACTAGGGGCTTTATCATAAACATGTGGTTTTTCACCTGGAAAAATTTTTACTATATCTCCATTTTCTACTTCTACTGGATAAGGGATTTTCATTTCATTTGCAAAATTAATTTGTTCTTTCATGTGTCTATGTTCACCGTGAACAGGTATAAGAGATTTCGGTTTAATCCATTTGTACATATCTTTTAAATCTTCTCTATTTGGGTGGCCTGAAACATGAACAAATTCAGTTTCCTCTGTTACGACATTAATACCATCTCTTAATAATTTATTATGAACATTATAGTGTTTCCTGACATTACCTGGAATTATTTTTGATGAAAATATGACTGTATCATCTTTTTCGACAAATACATCAGAATGAGTATAGTTTGATATTCTATTTAAAGCCCCCATTGGCTCACCTTGACTGCCAGTACAAAGATAAACTATTTTGTTTCTAGATAATTTTTTTGCATCTCTTGGGTCTAAAGGCTCAATTAAATTTTGAAGATAACCACACTGTCTAGCAGCTTTATATATTCTTTGCATTGATCTACCAACTAAAGATATATGTCTTTCGATTTTTTCCGAACAATAAAAAACTGTTTCCATTCTTGCGACATTTGAGGCAAATGATGTTACTAATATTCTATTTTTTTGTCGTGCCATAACATCAAGCATGTTTTTTCTAACATCAGATTCTGATCCTGCTCTGCCTATACTAAAAACATTTGTTGAGTCACACACCATTGCTAAAACACCTTCGTTACCAATTTTTTTTAATTTTTCTTCATTAATTTTTTTTCCAACCAGTGGGTTAGGATCAACTTTCCAATCTCCAGTATGAAAAATAGTGCCTGCAGGAGTAACAATTTTTAAACCGTTTGGTTCTATAATTGAATGAGTTAGAGTTACAAAATCTATTTTAAAAGGACCAAGTTTGATTGTTCCATTTAACTCGACAATTTTTAAATAAGGAATGATGTCAATTTTTTTTTCTTTGAATTTCTCTGTTATAAGGGCTGCTGTAAAAGGTGTTGCATATATTTTGCATTTTAGGCTTTTCCAAACATAAGTAATTGCACCTATATGATCTTCATGAGCATGTGTTAAAACTATGCCCAACAAATCATTTTTTTTATTAACAATAAAACCTGGATCAGCATAAATTAAATCTACGCCTGGAAGAGTATCGTCAGCAAATGTAACGCCCACATCAACCATAATCCATTTTTGAGAACCAGGTTTTCCATAAGCATACAAATTCATATTCATGCCTATTTCACCAGATCCTCCCAAAGGACAAAATATTAGTTCATCTTTCATAGTATTTTAATAACCTTTAAAAGTCCTTTAATAGTAATATCTTTATCAACAGTAGCTTTTTGTTTAATTGATCTGATAAATAAATGAGAGAATCCACCAGTTAAAATAATTTTATATTTTTTATTAGTTTGTTTAGAAATTTTATCAATAATATTCTGAACAAGTCCTATGTAACCCCAATAAAATCCTGATCTAACTGCTGAAACAGTATTATTACCTAAAATTCTATTAACCTTTTTTAGTTTTAAAGATGGTATTAAAGAAGCTTTGGAAATTAAAGTATTGAGTGATAGTGAAATACCAGGAGCTATAATTCCTCCTAAATATTTATTTTTAATCACAACATCAAAAGTTGTTGCAGTTCCGAAATCAATAATAATAAAGTTATTTTTATTATCATTAGCTCCAATTGCATTACAAAGTCTATCTGATCCAATTTGTTTTCTATTAACTTTAATATTAATTAATTTTTTTAAATTTAATTTTTTAATTTCTATACATTTAATTTTTAAAGTATTAAAAAAATAAGAATTAATTAAATTATAAATTTTTGGAACAACACTGCTAAAAATAATTTTATTTACAACAATGTTTTTTTTAATAAAAATAGATAAATTTTTATTTAAATATTTGATATTTATTAAATTTGTTTTAAAAGATATTTTTTTAAATAATTTTCCATTGCTCGAAAATAAACAAATTTTTACTTCAGTGTTACCTATATCTCCAATAATATTCATTTTATATACTTAATCAATTCAATGTTTTTATGCAAATAGTTTTATCTTATTAGCATAGTTATTTTCTAAAACTCTAATTAGTTTTAATTTTTTAACTTTAACACCAGTTTCAGTTAAAATATTTGTAGTAGGATAATTTTTTATTATAGGATTTTTAATTAGATTTATTCCAATTCCTACCACCATAAATCTAAGTTTTTTATTAAAGGTTATTTCTTGAAGTATTCCACAAAATTTTTTTTTATTTATTAATAGATCATTTGGATATTTAACTGTTATCTTTTTTTTAAAACATTTAAGTAATGTTTTTTTTATTATTTCACAATTCATTATGTTCATTTTTTTTATTGATATATTTTTTTTAATTGTAAAAAAAATAGAAATAAACAGATTGCCTTTGAATGATATCCATTTTTTTCCAAACTGACCTCTTCCTTTCCTCTGATATTCGGATACAATTATACCTTTTCTATGACCTGATTTAATCTTTTTAATAGCTATGTTATTGGTACTGTTTACTTTTGTATAAAAAAATTTTTTAAATTTCATTAGATGATATTAATTTTTTCTATTATTTCGGTTAACCAGCCAGGATATATAAAATAGAAAAGAATAAATATTGTTGAAAATAAAAGCGATAACTTTAATCCTATATTGTGACTTGTTTCATATTTATCTTTTTCATTATCAAAATAGATTATTTTTATTAACCTCAAATAATAAAAAGCAGCAATTACAGTTGAAAGTAAACCAACTATTGCCAAAAAGTACATTGATTCAGCTATTACAGCAGTAAATATATAAAATTTAGCAAAAAAACCTGCTAATGGTGGGATTCCAGCAAGTGAAAATAAAACAATTAATAAGGAAAAGGAAAGCAATGGGTGGTTTTTTGATAATCCAGATAAATCTTTTATATTATCAAAATACTTTTCATCTCTCCTCAACATAAAAAGGCAGCTAAAAAAGGCTAAATTCATAAACAAATAAATTGAAATATATGCTATTGAACTTTGAATTCCTTGATTTGTTCCAGTTGCTAAACCAGCTAAAGCATAACCCATATGCCCAATTGAGCTGTAAGCTAAAAGTCTTTTTAAATTTTTTTGACCTATTGCAGCAATAGCCCCGAATAACATTGAAGAAATAGAAAGAAAAACTATTATCATTTGCCACTGATCAATAAGATTAAAAAATGGAATATATAAAAATCTTATAAAAACTGTTAATGCAGCTATTTTGGGCAAGATTGCAAAAAAAACAGTAACGGAAGTTGGAGAGCCTTCATAAACATCAGGTGCCCACATATGAAATGGAACAGCTGATATTTTAAATGATAATCCAACAAGAATAAATACTATGCCAAAAGTTAAACCATGAGAATTTGCAGTTAGATTATCTGCTATAGTAAAAAAATTTGTAGATCCTGAAAAACCATATATTAATGAACAACCATAAAGTAAAATGCCAGATGATAAAGCGCTTAATACAAAATATTTCAAACCAGATTCTGAGGATAATAAATTATCTCTATTAAATGAAGCAAGAACATATAACGCTAATGATTGCAATTCTAAACCTATATAAAATAATATTAAATCATTTGAACTAATCATTACCATCATTCCAAGTATTGATGATAAAACTAATATTGGATATTCGATTTTGCTTATATTAGTTATTTGAATATATTTGTTTGATGATAATAAAACAAAAATACCTGAAGAAATTGTTAATATTTTCATGAATGAAGACAAATAATCAATTTTATAACTTTTATTGAATAATTCTACATTTTCACTAATAGGAAAATTAAAAATTAAAGCTAAACAAACTAATAAGGAAATAATGCTTAAATTATAAATTAAAATTGAACTATTTTTTTTGAATACACCAATAATTAATAAAGACATTATTGATATGGCAAGAAAAAGTTCAGAATAGATAAAATTTAAATTTATCATTTAGTTTCCATTAAATTTATTTTTAGGTTGACATTGTAGGTTTCAATTAAATCTTTTATAGAAACTTCAACTGTATTTAACAAAGGTTCTGGGTAAAAGCCAAAAAAAATAATTGGAAAGACCAGTGAAGATAAAATAAATAGTTCTGTTTTATTTAAATCCAATAATTTTTTAATTTCATTTTTTAAAATTTTGCCAAATATTATTCTTTTATAAAGCCAAAGCATATATGCTGCTGCTAAAATTACTCCTAAACTTGCAATTATTGCTACTAAAAAACTTTTTTTAAATACTCCCATCAAAATTAAAAATTCACCAATAAAACCACTGGTCCCTGGAAGTCCAATAGCGCCTAGTGTAAAAACCATTAAAACAACTGCAAAATTTGGCATTGTGGAAACTAACCCACCATAATTATCAATTAATCGAGTGTGCATACGTTCATATACAACACCAACTGACAAGAAAAGTGCGGACGATACCAACCCATGACTTATCATTTGAAATATACTTCCTTCTAAACCTTGTTGAGTAAATGTGAAAATTCCAAGAGTTACAAAACCCATATGTGCTACTGATGAATAGGCAATTAATTTCTTCATGTCTTCTTGCATAAGAGCAACTAACGATGTGTATACAATTGCTACCAAACTTAAAAAATAAATTAATGGAACAAAATATTCTGATGCAATTGGAAATAAGCCAATTGAAAATCTTATAAATCCATATCCAGCCATTTTTAATAAAATTGCTGCTAATAAAACAGATCCAGCTGTTGGAGCTTCAACATGTGCATCTGGTAACCAAGTATGAAGTGGCCACATAGGAGTTTTTACAGCAAAGGAACTAAAAAATGCTAACCACAATAAATTCTGATACTTTGAGTCTACACCTATACTATAAAGATAAATTACATCGGTAGTTCCTGTAATCCAATATATTGAAATAATTGCAACAAGCATCAGAACAGATCCTAGAAGAGTATAAAGAAAAAATTTAAAAGCTGAATAAACTCTTTTCTCCCCTCCCCATATACCAATAATTAAAAACATTGGGATTAGACCACCTTCAAAAAAAAGATAAAAAATAACTAAATCTAGAGAACAAAATACTCCTATCATTAAAGATTCCATGATGAGTATTGCAACGAGAAAATCTTTCAATCTAGTTTTAATAGTGTTGTTTACAGAAATAACGCATAAAGGGGTAATAAATGCAGTTAATATTATAAATAAAATTGAAACACCATCAATGCCAACTTTATAATTTATAAAACCTTTAATCCACGATCTTTCTTCTAAAAATTGAAATTCAGATGTAGATGGATCGAATAAATACCATAGATATAATGATAAAATAAAATTAGCAAAAGAAACGAATAATGCTAAATACTTACTTGTTAAATAAGTATTAGATTTAGATTTTGAAAAAAATATAAATATTGCTCCCAAAGTTGGTAATAAGATTAATGAAGATAAAATTGGAAAGTCCATTATTTTAATATTAAAAAAGTTAATAAAGCTGAAAAACCTAAAAGCATCACAAAAGCATAATGATAAATGAAACCATTTTGAAATTTGACTGTTATAGAAGAAATATATTTTACTAAATTAGAAATACCATCAGGTCCAAAACGATCAATAAATTTTAAATCTATTTTTTTCCAAAAGTATAAACCTATTTTTTTCGAAGGATTAACAAATAAATAATCATATAGTTCATCAAAATACCATTTATTTTTCAAAAATTTATATAAAGGTAAATTTCCATTAACAATATCATTGGTAATTTCTTTATTTTTAATAAAAAAATAATAAGCGGTTGGTATAGATAAAATTACTAAAATTGGAGTTAAAATTATAATCCATACTGGTGGATGATCATGGTTTAAAGGTTCTAAAAATAGAATTGAATTTTTCCAAAAGTTAGTTGAAGACTCTAATCCAATAAATAAATCTTTAAACAAATAACCTGAAAAAACTGCTCCAATCGCTAAAATTATTAACGGAATTATCATAATCATAGGAGATTCATGCATGCTGATTATGTTAAGATTTTTATTATTGTAACTACCATGAAAAGTTTTAAATAATAATCTCCAAGAATAAATTGATGTAAGTAATGCTGTAAAAATTCCAATTCCTGCAGCTAAATAGCCAGTAGTATTGCCACTTAAATAGGCAAATTCAATAATTGCATCCTTGGAATAAAAACCTGAAAGAAAAGGAAATCCTGTTAATGCAAGAGTTCCTATTATCATTAATGTCCATGTATATGGAAGTTTTTTCCAAACACCTCCCATTAAATTGATGTTTTGTTCATTTCTAAATGAGTGGATTACTGAACCTGATCCTAAGAATAATAATGCTTTAAAAAATGCATGAGTAAACAAATGAAACATGGCTACATTATAAGCTCCAACACCTGCCGCAAAAAACATATATCCTAATTGACTGCAAGTTGAATAAGCTATAATTTTTTTTATATCATCTTGAACCAAAGCTACTGTTGCTGCAAAAAAAGCTGTCGACATTCCAACAATTGTAATAATATTTAATGCAAATGGCGAATATTCATAAATTGGCGAACATCTTACAACCAAAAATACACCGGCTGTAACCATTGTTGCTGCATGAATTAATGCAGATACTGGTGTGGGTCCTTCCATTGCATCAGGTAACCATGTATGTAAAAAAATCTGTGCAGATTTTCCCATTGCACCAATAAATAAAAGAATACAAATTAAATTAATAGCATTTATATTTAATCCTATAAATGATAGTTCTTTATCTAAAATATTTGGTATTAATTCAAAAACTTCATTATAATTAACGGTGCCAAATAAGTAGAATATTAAAAAAATACCAAGCGCAAATCCGAAGTCACCTACTCTATTTACTACAAAAGCTTTTATTGCTGCTGCATTAGCGCTTTCTTTTTTAAACCAAAAACCTATTAAAAAATATGAACATAATCCAACACCTTCCCAACCAAAAAATAATTGTAAAAAATTATCTGATGTAACTAGTATCAACATTGAAAAAGTAAATAATGATAAATAAGACATAAATCTTTGCTTATTTGGGTCATGAGACATGTATCCTATTGAATAAATATGAACCAAAAATGAAACCAAAGTTACTACAACCAGCATTACTGAAGAAAGAGCATCTATTTTGATAGACCAATTTACATTTAACGTTCCAGAATCTATCCAAGTAAAAATATTTAAATTATTTGCATAATTTTCATTTAATACTTTATAAAAAATTAAAAATGAAAAAATTGCAGAAATTGAAACAAATAAACTAGTTATAATTTCTGAATTTCTTGATCCTAAATATTTACCAAAAAAACCTGAAATAATAGATGCCACTAATGGTAAGAAGATAACTAGATATTCATAATTCATTTTAGCCTTTTAATTTATTAATTTCATGAACTCTGATTGTTCCAGAATTCCTATAGTGAATTACTATTATAGCCAGTCCAATTGCAGCTTCTGCTGCTGCTACTGTTAAAATAAATAGTGCAAATATCTGGCCTGTTAAATCATTAAGGTAAATAGAAAATGAAACCAAATTGATATTAACAGCAAGAAGTATAAGTTCTATGCTCATTAAAATTACAATAATATTTTTTCTGTTTAAAAATATTCCAATAATTCCAATTGCAAAAATTATTGTTCCAAGCATTAGGTAATGCCCTAGTCCTATTTCAAACATTTATATCTACTCCCTTATTATTCTCTACATCTATTAGTTCAACAGCATCTTTACGTTCTCTAGATATTTGTTTAAAATAACTCTGTCTTCTAATTCCTTCCCTTTTCCTAAATGTTAAAACAATAGCTCCAATCATTGCAACTAAAAGGATCATTCCACTTAATTGAAAAAGATGAATATAGTCAGTATACAAAATCTTACCTATTTCATGAGTATTTGTCGTATTTAAATCTATTCCGATTGATGAAAAATTTTTTAATAATTCGGGTTTATATTTCCAACCACCGGCAACAATAATTAATTCAAAAAAAATTACAGTGCCTATTAATAGACCTACTGGAATATGATGTGAATTTTTTTCTCCAGTAAACCATTCGTTTTTTTGTTGAGAAACATTAAGCATCATTACAACAAACAAAAAAAGAACGGCGACCGCTCCTACATAAACAATTAACATTATCATTCCAATAAATTCTGCCCCTATCATTATGAACAAACATGAAATAGTTATAAAATCTAATATTAAAAAAAATACTGAGTGCACCGTGTTTTTAGATACAGTCACCATGATTGCACAGAAAACTGCAATTATAGAAAATATATAAAAAAATATAGAATGAATTATCATAATTATCTGTAAGGATTATCTGCCTTAATATTTGCAGCTAATAAACTTTCCCATCGATCTCCATTATCTAATAATTTCTCTTTGTTGTAATAAAGCTCTTCTCTAGTTTCTGTTGAAAATTCAAAATTTGGGCCTTGCACAATAGCATCAACGGGGCAGGATTCTTCACATAAACCACAATAAATACATTTCAACATATCTATGTCGTATCTAGTAGTTTTTCTACTTCCATCTTCTCTTTCGGTTGATTCAATAGTGATTGCTTGAGCGGGACACACAGCTTCACATAATTTGCAAGCAATACATCTTTCTTCACCATTAGGATATCTCCGTAAAGCATGTTCTCCGCGAAACCTTGGGCTTATTTTTCCTTTTTCAAAAGGATAATTTATAGTTTTTTTTGTATTAAATGACTCTTTAATTGCTAAAAATAAAGCATTTAAAAAATCTATTAATAAAATTGTTTTTAATATTCTTGAAATTTTCATAATTAATTCGCTGGTAATAAATTAAAATAATATAAATAACTTGATGTAATAACCACCCAAGATAATGAAAGCGGTAAGAAAATTTTCCATCCCAATTTCATTAATTGATCATATCTATATCTGGGAACTATTGCTTTAACTAAAGAAAAAAGAATAAATAATAACAGTATTTTAAATATAAACCATAAAGGAGCAGGTATAAGAGTAAAAGGATAAATATCTACTGGAGATAACCATCCACCTAAAAATAAAATTGAACCCATTGAACACATTAATAAAATATTTGCATACTCTCCCAACCAAAACATTGCATACATCATTCCTGAATATTCTGTTTGATAACCCGCAACCAATTCTGCTTCGGCTTCAGGTAAATCAAATGGAGGTCTATTAGTTTCAGCTAGAGCGGAAATAAAAAAAATTACAAACATTGGAAATAATGGAATTATGAACCATAAATTTTCTTGAGCTAATACAATATCCGTCAAATTTAAAGATCCTGTACATAATAAAACATTGATTATTATTACTCCAATCGAAACTTCATAAGAAACCATTTGTGCTGCCGATCTAATTGCACCCAAAAAAGGATACTTCGAATTAGATGCCCAGCCACCCATAATAATTCCATAGACTCCAAGAGATGAAACTGCAAAGAGATATAAAATTCCAACATTAATGTTAGCTAAAACAAAGTTTTCGCTAAAAGGTATAACGGCCCAAGAAATTAAAGCTAAAGTCATTGTTACAATAGGTGCTAAAATAAATATGATTTTATTAGCACTGGCGGGAATTATTATTTCTTTAAACATGTATTTTAAAGCATCGGCCAATGATTGAAATAAACCAAAAGGACCTACTACATTTGGACCTCTTCTTTTCTGAACAAAAGCCCAAACTCTACGATCAAGCCAAACTATCATTGCTACCGCAACCAAAACTGGGATAAGTAAAAAAAGAATTTTGTAAACTTCCGTAAATAAAGTATTTATATACTCGGTCATTATCCCTCTGTTCCAGTATTTTTAAGATTTGTTTTAATATTATGGCAATCCAACATTGTTTTTGAAGCCCTTGCTATAACATTTGAAAAATAATAATTTGAACTATCAAGATAAATTTTTTCGTTTAAAAAGTTTGTTTCCAATAATTGATTTGTAGGGTTTTCTTTTTTTAAATTTAAAAAATTAAGCATGCTATCGATTAGCTCATCTTTATTTTTAAAAATTTTTTTCCTTTTTAGAAGTTCAGATAAATTATTTATTATTTCCCAATCTTCTTTTGCATCACCAGGCGGATAAGATGCTTTATAAGCTTTTTGAATTTTTCCTTCTAAGTTTGTAAAGTGGCCATCTTGCTCTGTATAAGTGGACCCAGGTAAAATAACATCAGCAATTTCAGCTCCCTTGTCACCATGGCTTCCTATATATATTATGAATTCATTTTTTTTAATAAATTTTAGATTATCTTGACCAATTAAAAATACGATTTCAAAGTCATTATTTTGAATTTTTTCAAGAGTAATGTTTTCACTTTCTAATGAACTAAATATATTTAAATCATATGAGCCAACTTTTGATGCATTTTTAGATAAAATATTTAATGAATTCCATTCCTTATTAATTTTATTAATAGAAGTTAAATAATTCTTAATTTCTTCAAATATATATTTTCCTGATTTAAGCTTTAGAACAGATTCTCCAATAATTATTAATGGTTTTTGTGAATTTTTAATTTTCGTAGATAATTCATGTTTGTCTTCAATTATTTCTTTTATAATTTTTGTTTCATTTGTAAAAAATTTATAAGGATACGTTAAATCACCTAAGTCTCCAATCGAATAGACTTCAAAATGATTTTTTAGGTAACTTTTTCTTATTCTGGCATTTAGAATTGTTGCTTCATATCTAGGATTGGTTCCAATCAAAACAATCAAATCAGAATCTTCAATTCCATTAATTGTTGTATTAAAAATATAATTTTCTCTATTGTTAATATTTACATATGTATTATCAGTTCTACATTCTAAATATTTTGATTTTATAGTTTTGCTAAAAAATTCTTTTGCAGCATATAAGGTTTCCATATTTGTAAGGTCGCCTGTAAAGCCTGCAATTTTGTCGTGAGAGCTTTCATTTATTTTTTTAACAATTGCACTATTGGCCTCTTCCCATGATATTTTTTTAAAACCATCTATTGTTTTTAAATATGGAATATCTAATCTTTGATTTTTAATTCCATCGCACGCATATCTAGTTTTGTCAGATATCCATTCTTCATTAATATCCTCATTTATTCTTGGTAAAACCCTTTTTACTTCCCAGCCGTAGGTATCAACTCTAATACTAGATCCAACTGCATCCATTACATCAATGGTTTCAGTTTTTTTAAGCTCCCATGGTCTTGCTTCGAATACATAAGGTTTTGATGTTAAAGCTCCTACAGGGCATAAATCAATAACGTTAGCAGATAACTCTGATTCCATTGATTTTTCTAAATATGTGGTAATTTGCATATCCTCACCTCTTCCAATTGCACCGAGCTCTGGAACACCTGCAACTTCTGTGGCAAATCTAATGCATCTTGTACAATGAATACATCTGGTCATTTGAGTTTTAATTAAAGGACCCATGTATTTATCTGGAACTTCTCTTTTGTTTTCTTTATATCTGGTTTTGTCTATTCCATAAAACATTGATTGGTCTTGTAAATCACATTCACCACCTTGATCACAAACGGGACAATCTAAAGGATGATTAGCTAGCAAAAATTCCATAACTCCTTTTCTTGCTTTCTCAACCTTTTCTGTATTTGTTTTTATATTCATACCTTCGGATATTGGCATCGCACACGAAGCAACTGGTTTGGGTGATTTTTCAATTTCAACTAAACACATTCTGCAGTTCCCAGCTATTGAAAGTTTTTCATGATAACAGAATCTTGGTATTTCTGCTCCAGCTTCTTCACATGCTTGAAGGACGGTTAATCCTTCTTTAACTTCTAAATCTATTTCATTTACTTTAATTTTAATCATTATTTATCCAATAAATGTTGATCAACTAGATATGGAATTTTTTTGCTTCTATTGATTAATGGACTAAAATTATTTCTTTTTGCTACTTTCTTTTTAAAATGCCTAAGTAAACCTTGGACAGGCCATGCTGATCCTTCACCAAATGCACAAATTGTATGTCCTTCTATTTGTTTTGTAACATCCATCAACATATCAACTTCATCTCTTGAAGCCTCGCCTACAGCCATCCTCTCAAGCATTCTCCACATCCATCCAGTCCCTTCTCTACATGGAGTACATTGACCACAACTTTCATGTTTATAGAATCTTGCAATTCTAGCCATACATTTAATTATATCTTGATCTTTATTAATAACCACAATGCCTGCAGTACCTAGTCCACTTTTCTGTTCAACTAATGAGTCAAAGTCCATCTTAATTGTCTCGCAAACAGTTTTAGGTAGTAGTGGCATAGAAGATCCACCTGGAATTACTGCTTGAAGATTATTCCATCCACCGGTTACTCCGCCAGCATGTTTTTCAATTAAATCTTTTAATGAAATTCCCATTTCTTCTTCAACGTTACATGGATTATTTACATTTCCTGAGATACAGTAAATTTTTGTTCCTGTATTTTTTGGTTTACCTATACTTGAAAACCATTTCGCACCTCTTCTCAATATAGTTGGAACCACTGCAATTGTTTCAACATTATTTATAATTGTTGGGCAGCCATACAAACCTATTAAAGCTGGGAAAGGAGGTTTCAATCTAGGTTGACCTTTTTTGCCTTCAAGGCTTTCTAATAATGCTGTTTCTTCACCACAAATGTAAGCTCCTGCACCATAATGTATATAGATGTCAAAATCCCAACCACTATCGCAAGCATTAGCACCAATTAATTTCTTTTCATACGCTTCATTTATTGCTTCTTGAAGTTTATTGCCTTCGTTAAAATATTCTCCTCTAATATAAATATAACATTTTTTTGCATTAACTGCATAAGCCGCTAACAAGCAACCTTCTATTAACTTATGAGGTTCAAATCTTAAAATATCTCTATCTTTACAAGTTCCTGGTTCAGATTCGTCAGCATTAATAACAAGA
>CACIPT010000016.1 GCA_902588595.1 uncultured Pelagibacteraceae bacterium
TAGGAGGACCACAAGAAGTAGCAGCTGGAAAATTCGCAAAAGAGAATATGAAGAAACCAGTTATAGCTTACATAGCAGGATTGACAGCTCCAAAAGGAAGAGTAATGGGACATGCAGGCGCGATTGTATCTGCCTACGGAGAAAGTGCAGTTGAGAAAGTTGAACTCTTGAAGGAATGTGGAGTAATTATTTCTAAAAACCCATCAGTTATGGGTGAAACTGTAAAATCGGCTTTAAATAGTAAAACTAAAATATAAAGCAAATAGTTTATACCAAATGCTAAAAAGAGATCTCTATTACGAAAGAATACCTACAAAATCTTTGAGGGATGATGTTAGATACTTGGGAAATATTTTAGGGAGAGTAATAAAAAAACAGGAGGGAGAAAGTTTTTTTAATTTAGTAGAGAGAATAAGATTGCTGTCAAAAGCAAACATTAATAATAAAAATAATAAAAATAGATTTAACAAAATTACTTCAGAAATTCACAGACTTAAACCAGTTAAAATATTTAAATTAGCGAGAGCATTTAATCATTTTATGAATTTTATTAATCTTGCTGAATCCATAGATGCCTCTAGAAAACTAGATGAATTTGAAAATTCTGGCTTGAAAGACAAACATAAGAATATTTTTATTGAGGAAATTTTCGAAAATCTTTTTAAAAACAAAAAAATTAAACCTCAAAAAGTTTATAATATTGCAAAAAATCTGAATATTGGAATAGTTCTTACAGCTCATCCAACTGAAGTTAAAAGAAGAACTTTAATACAAAAATACCATAAAATAACTGAAATAATGGATCAAAGAAATCTTTTGAAGGACAAACCATCACGATTAAAAATCTTAGATAAAAAACTTTATGATGAGTTTACAATTATTTGGAATACTGACGATTTAAAAAGATTTAAACCGACTCCTGCTGAAGAAGCAAGGTGGGGATTAGCAGTAATCGAAGACAGTCTTTGGGAAACAATCCCAAAAGTTTATAGAAGATTAAACGCTATTTTTGTAAAACATATGGGAAGAGGTTTGCCTAAAAATTTTAATCCAATTGAATTTGGATCTTGGATGGGAGGAGATAGAGATGGCAATCCAAATGTAACAGCAGCCATCACTAAAGAAGTAATACTTTTATCAAGATGGGAAGCAGCGAAACTTTACGATAATGAATTAACAAAATTAATTAGAGGACTTTCAATGGAAAAATGTTCAAAAAAAATTCTAAAAACCACTGGAAAAACTTTTGAACCTTATAGAGTTTATTTAAGACCATTAAGAGACGAAATGAGAAAGACACATAGATTAATAGAAAGACATTTAGTAGCAAAAAAACCATTAGACCAAAAAAAACTTTTATCTTCTAAAGAGGAAATTCTAAAACCTTTAAGAGTCGTACGAGAGTCATTAGAACAAAACCAAAGTGAAAATATTGCGAGCAGTGACTTGCTTGATTTAATGAGACGAGCTAAATGTTTTGGTATAAATCTAGCAAAATTAGACATAAGACAAGAGTCATCGAGACATTCACAACTATTAGCAGAATATGTAAAGAAAAAAAATAACTCTAATTATTTAAATTGGGATGAAAATAAAAAAATTAAATATTTGATAAGTGAAATGAAAAAAAATAGAAAAAGTTTTAAAAATTTTAATTTTAAAAATAAAGAAAATAACGAAGTTTGGTCAACTTTTAAACTTTTAGCTGATGAGCCATCAGAATGTTTAGGCGCTTATGTAATATCAATGACTTCAGTAGCTTCAGATGTCTTAGCAGTTTATTTAATGCAAATGCAGGCAAATATTAAAAATAAATTACGAGTAGTTCCACTTTTTGAAACTTTGCAAGATTTAAAAAACGCAAAATCCATTATGGAAAAACTTTTTTCATTAAGTTGGTACAGAAAATTAATCAAAAACAAACAAGAAATTATGATTGGTTATTCAGATTCTAGTAAAGATGCTGGGAAATTATCTGCTAGCTGGCATCAATACAAACTTCAAGAAGAAGTTTTAATTGTCGCAAAAAAATATAAAATTGACCTTACTTTTTTCCATGGCAGAGGTGGTTCACATGGAAGAGGCGGCGGACCAATTCAAGCAACGATGAGATCTCAACCTCCAAATTCGGTATACGGTCGTATTAGAATTACTGACCAAGGTGAAATGATCCAACAAAAATATGGTTATGAGCCTTTAGCGAAATATAATTTATGTAGTTACATAGGATCTGTAATGCAGGCTACTTTAAATCCACCTCCACATCCCAAAGATAGTTGGAGAAAATTAATAGAAGAAATGACAAAAATTTCTACCTTAGCTTATAGAAAAAATATAAATGAAAACTCTGATTTTATAAGATATTTTAAAACTGTTACACCCCACTTAGCTCTTGGAAAATTATCAATAGGATCACGACCTTCTAAAAGAAAAAATGTAGATAACATTCAAAGCTTAAGAGCAATACCTTGGGTATTTGCATGGACGCAAATAAGATTAATGCTGCCTGCTTGGTTGGGAACTGGTGATGCCTTAAAATATTCATCAGTTAAAAATCACAAAACTATTCTTACAGATATGGAAAAAAATTGGCCATTTTTTAATTCTACAATGGATATTTTAGATATGGTTATTTCAAAAGTTGACCCAGAGATATCAGAGGTTTATGAAAATAGTCTTGCAGATAAAAAATTAAGAGAAGTGGGTGACAAACTTAGATCTGAGTTCGATATAATTAAAAAATTAAATAGATACATAACTCCACGAGAAATAATTAATCAAAGAAAAAAATTTAGAACAACGGTCATAGTTAGAAACATTTATTCTGAGGTTTTAAACATACTACAAGCCGTAGTTATGAATAAAATGTCAAAGAAAAAATTCAAATCTAGTGATAAGAAATATCTTAATGATGCAATGATGACATCAATAGCAGGTATATCTGCGGCCATGAAGAATACTGGTTAAAGTGATATTTTTCTTAATTTTTCAAGATAATCTTCAAACTCTTGTACAAAACTTTCAGTAGGTTTAATATTTTTTTTTCTTTGATCATCTTGCGCTTTTTCTAAATAAAAAAATCCTTTTTCACATGCTTCATTAATAATTAATGCAGATTTCGGTCGTGAAGTTTTAAATAGCTTTGTCTTTAATTC
Organism: uncultured Pelagibacteraceae bacterium; assembly: GCA_902588595.1. Classification (GTDB taxonomy): domain Bacteria; phylum Pseudomonadota; class Alphaproteobacteria; order Pelagibacterales; family Pelagibacteraceae; genus Pelagibacter. Next base: position 3,156 of record CACIPT010000016.1, read on the forward strand.
TTCTACAGTTATGTACATGTTTTGTTTGTGATACGACATGATTAAAAGCATCATATGATAGTGAGAAGGAGATTTTCTAAAAAAATAATTGCTTGAACGGTGTGAATGCCTCATTTGATCTTCCCAAAATTCTAGTAAAGCTTTTGTGTTTTTCATTATGACCTTACCTTTGATTTAGTTGGATCATAATGTGGAAAAGGAACTATTTTAGCAGGAATTCTTTTTTGGTGACCATCCATTTTTCCTACTTCAACTTCATTCCCTATTTCTGCATGTTTTGTATCTATTCTACAAAGTGCAATATTTTTGTTTAAAGTTTTAGACAACATTCCACTTGTTATAACTCCAACTTGGCCTCTACCTATATGTACAGTATTACCATTTGCAGCTGGTTCATGGCCTACCAGTTCAAGTCCCACAAGTTTTTTTTGTGGGTTGTTTTTTCTTTTAATTAATTCTTCCTTACCAATAAAATCATCTTCTTTTGTTTTAAGAGGTACTGTAAAACCTATTCCTGCTTCAAATGGATCTGTTTTATCATCAAACTCATAACCATAAAATATTAATCCTGCTTCTATACGGACCATATCTAATGCTTCTAAGCCTAAAGGGGATATGTTAAATTCTTTACCAGCTTCAAAAACTTTATCCCAGACCGAAGCAGCATCTTTTGGGTGACACCAAAGTTCAAATCCTAATTCACCGGTATAACCAGTTCTTGACACCATAATTGGTGTTCCAGTTACATTATCAATCCTTGCAATAGTTAATCTAAACCATTGTAAATCTTTAATTGAAGGTTGAGTGTCAGGTGTCCAAACGAATTTTTCTAAAATTTTCCTACTATTTGGCCCTTGTACTGCAATATTGTGGATTTGATCTGTTGATGATTTTATCCAAACCTTAAAATTTTTCTTTTTAGCATGTTCTTTTAACCACTCACCGCCATACTCTTGTCCACCAATCCATCTAAAATTATCTTGTCCAAATTTCATTAATGTACCATCATCAATCATACATCCATTTTCATAACACATTGCAGAATAAACAACTTGACCGTTTGATAATTTTTTTACATTACGTGTAAGCGTGTATTGCATTAAATTTTCAGCATCTGGCCCCAAAATTTCAAATTTTCTTAGTGGTGATAAATCTGTAGCAATCGCACTTTCTCTACATGAAGTATATTCTTTTATTGCACCATAATTTGTGTAGTTGTTTGCAAGCCAGTATCCATTATAGTTAATAAAATTTTTAGTTAACTTAGATGTTTTACTATGAAAACCAGTTTCCCGTGTAAGTTTTGGTTCTGAATCTGTATTCACTCTAAAAGCTACTCCTTTCGAAATTTTTTTTTCTTTAGGATAAGTTCTAACAAATATATCTGTTGGATTCCATCCATTTGCCGGATCAACATCACAAGGACATGCTGAAGAAGCGCATTTTAAATCTTTTAAAGCTCTAAATAGTACATAATCTCCAGGTCTAGACCAAGGTTCATCAAAAGAAGCTACATTATTTGCATCAATGGCTGTGTTAAAAAAAAGATTAATTGCGATCCAACCTTTCCTTGGTTTTACTTCATATTTTTTTAAGGCATTATTAAAATTTGTAGAACAATTTATATGACCAAAATATCCCATATCCTCATAATATTTTGAAGTACATGCATAATTAAAAGTATCATGTCTTCCTACGGTATCTCGTACTACTTCAATTACAGGGTCATGATCTGCATCAAAGAATTTTGAAAATAAACCTGGCATAGGGTAGGCTGCACCCATAAAAGTTCTTGTTGCAGTTGGATCAATGATACTTTCAATACCTTTGTCAAGTTTCTTTTTATCAAAAGCTAAAAAATCTGAACATTGTCTACCACTTGTATCAATAATTTGAATGTAATCTCCTTCTTTTACATCGTAAGTTTCAGCAGTCATTCTTTTAATAAACTTTTCTGAACTTGGTTCATAAAGAGGTTCAGGCAAAACATATTGTTCTTCTTTTATTTTAAACTTAGCTCTATGTAAAAAAACAGTTAAACTTGTTGGTGGATTTTGATTATGAACATTCATTTCTTCTCCTGGTGAAGCAACCATGACAGTACATTTGTCTTTTGATTTTAAAATGATTTTTTCATCCATTGGACAGTCTTTATTAAATATAATTGAAGATTTAGATTTATTTAATTCAAGATTTTTTTTTTTGAATAAATTCAAAATTTTTTCATCTTGATTAATGGCTTTTTTTAGATAATCTCCATTAGAATTTTCTTTTAAATCTAGAATTGATTGATCACTCTTTCCTTTTGAATTAAAAACAATAACTTCACAAATCTGTTTTCCTTCATCATTGATAATTTCTAGTTTGTCTTCTGGAAAAACTTCAAGTACGTTAATGCCACCTCCTTGAATTGAATACCTTTCAACTCCAGGTGGTAAGGCTCTTAAGCCTGGGTTCCTTATTAAGTTACTATTTTCCAACATAATATACGTTTTTTTATATCTATATTATATATATATTTCTTCTTCTTACTATATGTCCATTTAAAGGAATTTAATTAATCTTCTGTTGACTATAAATTTACTTAAGCACATACTCTATCAACTTAATATTAAGGAAAGGGGAAAATATGAGAAAAATAATATCTCTATTATCTGCTATAATTATATCAGCAGTTTCATTTATTGGAATAGCTAATGCAGATAGTAAGAAACCTACTCGAATCCCAACACACAATTGGTCAAGCCAAGTTGTTATGGCTTATGTAATTGGTGGAATTATAGAAGACATGGGTGGAAATGTAGAATATGTACCAGCTGACTCTCAAGCTGTTTACGAGTCAATTCGTATTGGTGATGTAGATATCTCTCACGAAGTTTGGGAATCTGCTTTTGGTAAATCATTTACAACAGCTCTTGATGCTGGTGGTTTACTTGACTGGGGAGATCACGAAGCAAGAACTCTTGAGGATATGGGATATCCTAACTGGGTAACTGACAAAGGATTATGTCCAGGTCTTCCAGATTGGACTGCTTTAAAAAATCCTGATTGTGCTAAAAACTTTGTAACACCTGACTCAGATGGAAAAGGAAGAATGTTAGAAGGTCCACAAACTTGGCACGGAGACTTAATACCTCAAAGAATTGATGCTTTAGGTTTAGGAGATCTTTGGTGGGTTAAATTTGCTGGAAGTGCAGATGCACTTTGGGCAGAATTAGCAGCTGCTAAGAAAGAAGGAAGAGGAACTATAATTTTTAACTGGACACCAAACTTTACAGATGGTGCTGGTTTTACATTTATAGATTTTCCTCCTTACACTGCTGGTTGCAGACCAGAAGATGGTGGTGATGGAAAATGTGGTTCGCCAGATGGTTATTTGAAAAAGGCTGTAAATGCAGACTGGACAAAAACTCATCCAAAAGCAGCTGCAATGTTCAAAAAACTTTCATTTTCTACAGGTCAAATTGGTGCAATGGCAGCTTTAGTTGACGTTGACAAAATGACTCACGAAGATGCAGGTAAAAAATGGTTGGCAGACAATAAGAATGTTTGGAAACCTTGGACTAAATAAGCACAAAAGCTAATAAATTACAAATCTCTCCCAACAATGTTGGGGGAGATTTTTTTTTAAACTTGTAAATTCACATGTATTAGAATTAGAAATGAAATTAGTTAAATGTTAAAGTTTTTTTTATATATATCTCTCAGTTTATTATTCTTTACTATATCATTTGCTAAAAATATAAATATACAAGAGGATATTAAACTTGGTTTTGTATGTGAGTTTGAAAAGAAAATACTTAAAAATTCAGAATATAATTATACAACTTTTCTAGCTAAAGATTTAGATGAAAAAGGTTTAGATAAATTTGAAATTTTTGCAAAACAACCAGAAACACTATTGATTAATGGACTATCGTTGTTCCTTTCAAAAACCGTAAAATTTGATGTCAAAGTTGTAAATAAAGACATAATTTTATTTAAAGCTTTTAATAAAGAAAAGAATTACTCAGAGTCAGGCATAATAACTAGAAAATCTGGTGAATTAGTTCATGAAATTACAAGAAATTTAAAAAGTGATAACTTAGAAAAAAATATTTCCTTTTATTCTTGTAGAAACAAGGAGAAAAAAGTCTGATTTTTTTTTGTATAATTTAGTGTAAAATATAATGATGAAAAAATATCTCATTTACATAATTTTAAGTTTTTTAATTACAAATTCAGTATTAGCTCGAAAAACAGGTTGTGAGGGAAACTGTGTAGATGGTTTTGGTAAATGGACCTATACAGATAAAACAACTTATGAAGGAGAATGGGTTGGAACAAAAAAAAATGGTCAAGGAATTGAAATTTGGCCCAATGGATATGTTTACGAAGGTGAATTTAAAAATAGCGAGTGGAGTGGACAAGGAGTTTTAACTTTTCCAAATGGCGCAACTTATGAAGGAGAGTGGGCCAATGGTTTCATGAATGGAAAGGGAACATTTACTTGGTCTGATGGAAAAGAAAAAACAGGCACTTGGGTAAACGGTGAATTACAAGAATAATTAAAACAATGCTACAAGACAAATATTTAAATAAATTAAATGAGTTGCCCGAAGCAGTTAGACAATTTGGCGGTCTTGTTACTATAACATTTATCGTAATTTTATCTTTTGCTATTTTAAATATTTTTTGGGGCGGAGGTGATGAATTAGTTAGAAAAATGAAATTAGAAGAGGAAAGAATTGCAAAAGAAAAAGAACTAAGCAAGCTGATTTCAAGCCTTCCATCAGGTATTCTAGTACCCTATGAAGGAACTGAAGGCCATAAGTTGTCCGAAGAACAACACGAAGCAGTTTGCAATGCAACAGAAATTGTATCTCAACGTTCTGTTATGGGTGCTAATTTAATAAATTTTAAAGCTTATACAATATACACTATTAACGGCAATGATATTAAAGAAACATTTGTTAAGTGGGACAAAGAGAAAAATAAATGCTTTGCTGGTTTTACTGTAACTGGAAGTAATGTTGGAGTAAATGAAACAATTACTGTTAGTGGAGAGGTTTTAAGTTTTTTTAATACCGGAATTGATACAAGAGTTTATTTTATTAAAAATTTTTAAGGAGGCAAAACAACAATTATATAGATTTTATTTTTACTAAATTTCGTATAACTTGATAAAAAATTATGACTGATGCTGTAATTAAATGTGAGTCTGTTTATAAGATCTTTGGAGCAAATGCTAAAAAAATGCTCCAAGAAGCAAAAGGAAATGTGAATGCAAAAACATTCCAGGAAAAAGGATGCATTGTAGGTGTGAACAATGCTTCTTTTGAGGTTTCAAAAGGAGAAATGTTGGTTGTTATGGGTTTATCAGGTTCAGGAAAATCTACATTATTAAGATGCATTTCTAGATTAACAGATGCAACTGGTGGAAAAATTTTTATAGAAGGTCAAGATTTACTCTCGTTAAAAAATAAAGAACTAATCGAACTTAGAAGAAATAAAATGGGAATGGTTTTTCAAAGTTTTGCTTTACTTCCACACAAAACTGTTTTGGAAAATATAGCTTTTCCACTTCAAATTAAAGGAATTAAAACTCAAGAGAGTATCAATAAAGCTATGGACATGGTTAAACTTGTTGGTCTTGATGGAAGAGAAAATTATTTTCCAAGAGAGCTTTCAGGTGGACAACAACAAAGGGTAGGTATCGCTCGTTCATTAGCGGTTGAACCTGATATTTGGTTTCTAGATGAACCTTTTTCTGCACTAGATCCATTGATTAGAAAAGAAATGCAAGATGAATTTTTAAGACTTCAAGAAAAATTAAAAAAAACAATCATGTTTATTACTCATGATTTTGACGAAGCGCTAAAACTTGCTGATCGTATAGCCATTATGAAAGATGGAATAATTGAACAGCTAGATACTCCAGCAAAAATAGTATTAAATCCAGCAACTGATTATGTAAAAAAATTTACTGAAGAAGTTCCAAGAGAAAAAGTTTTAATAATAGAAGATGTAATGGATGCATCAACTAGCGATAATTTGAGTGATTTAAAAGTTTCAAAAGACGAGATAATTGAAAATGTAGCTGAAAAGATTTTAACTCAAGAAAAATCTGTAGCTGTAATTGACGAAAATAATAAAATTGTTGGAACTGTTCATCCTTCAAAAATAATTCATACTGTTTTTGGGGGGAGAAAAAATAACGATTAAAACATGGAATTATTAAAAAAATATCCAAAATTATTTCAATGGTTATTTTTGTTAATTGTCTTTTTTGCTTTATGCTTTGCAATTGATGTTCCTGAAACATATAAATTTATAAGAGGCCAAGCAGAATTTGTTAAAGATCCAAACCAAAGCTCTTACGTTTTTCTTGGTAAAGAAGTAAGATATTATGCTTTTGATGTTCTTTGGAGACTACCTCCTTTACTAGGATGGTTACCTATTTGGGTAAATGACTCTTTATTTTTCTTATTGAATGAATGGATGCCAATGGAGTTTTGGAATGAGGATCTCCAAGAATACAAAACTAGACCTTTAGTACTACAAATAACAAGAAATATAACTGCATCTATGACATTTCTTATTGAATTGATTAGAGAAATTTTATTAGGGGGCATTAAAACAGTTGTCACATTTACCAGTTGGGATTGGATAGATAAAAATCCATGGGCAGAACTGCCAGGTTTACCCTGGACAATCGTTGCAGCGGGTGCAGTAATATTATGTTACAAACTTAGCGGTAAGGGTCTGGCTGTATTCGCTGGTTTAGTCATGATTTATATTTCTGTATTTGGTCAATGGAAACCTTCAATGCAAACACTTTCTTTTATATTGGTGGCAGCACCACTTTCTTTTATTTTTGGTTTAAGCTTAGGCATTATGGCTTTTAAGAGCAAACGTGTTGAGAAAGCTTTATATCCTATACTCCTAGTGATGCAGACCATGCCACAATATGCAGTTTTAGTTCCTGCAATGGTTCTTTTTGGAATTGGAGATCATGCTGCAGTTATTATAACAATGGTTGTTGCTATTCCACCAATGATCTTATTAACTTTATTGGGTCTTAGAGCGGTACCTCCCGAAGTTATTGAAGCTGGCAAAATGAGCGGATGTAATAATTTTCAACTTATGAGCAAAGTATTAATTCCAACTGCAAGAAGAGACATTTTAATTGGAGTAAATCAGGTCATTATGGTGTGTTTTTCTATGGCGGTTATTTCAGCTTTTATAGGTGCTAAAGGATTAGGGTGGAATTTATTGTTAGCCTTAAATCAACTGAATATTGGATTAGCATTAGAAGCCGGCCTATGTATTAGCATGATTGCAATACTGTTAGACAAAATGTCTTTGGCTTGGGCAAATAAACAAACAGATTATTTTGGTAACCTGACGTTTTTTCAGCATTATAAAAATACATTATTTTTTGCTGGAGCAGTATTAATAGGGGTGATACTTGCCTACGCTGGATCTTTTTTGTTTAAAGACAGTTTTAATTACTTTTCTGAGATTCCACATAATAAAGGAATATCATTTGCAGATTTCTGGAATAAAGGTGTTGATTGGATTTGGGATACTTTCTTTCAAACCTTAAAAATATTTAATACTTGGTTAATTACAGAAGTTCTTCAACCAATGAGAGCCATGTATCTAAGAATGCCAGCAGTTGCTACTTTAGTATTAGTCGTTGGAGCAGGTTATATAATTGGTGGAATTCGTTCAGCTTTTACTGTGGGTGGATTAGCATTATTTATAGCGCTAAGTCCATGGTGGGATAGAGCTTTAGTCACAACTTACATGGCAACTTTTGGAGTTATTGCTTCTTGCACAATTGGATTAATTGTTGGAACTTTATGTCAACAAAACAAATATACCACAAAATTTATGTTGGCAGTTTGTGATATTTTTCAAACATTTCCTTCGTTTGTATACTTAATTCCAGTAATGATGCTTTTTGGAATCACTGATACATCTGTATTAATTGCGGTAATTGTTTATGCAACTATACCTGCTACAAGGTATACTATTGAGGGACTAAGAAGTGTTCCAGCTGGTTTGCATGATGCAGCCACAATGTCAGGTGTAACGAAATTCCAGAGATTAATAAATATAGAATTTCCAATAGCGTTTCCTCACATAATGCTTGGTGTAAATCAAACAATCGTATTTGCTTTGTTTATGGTAATTATAGGAGCATTTATAGGAACAGAAGATTTAGGACAATATATTCTAAAAGCTTTGTCTGATAAAAAAGGCGGAGGCAAAGGATTAATACTTGGTATATGTGTCGCTTTCATAGCTCTGATATTTGATAATTTAATACGAACTTGGGTAGAAAAAAGAAAAAAACACCTTGGTATAGATTAAAATTGTGAAAAAATTCATAATTTCAATAGATCAAGGTACTACTTCAAGCAGAGCTATACTTTTTAATTTATCAGGTGAGCCTATATATACTTCTCAACTAGAATTTAAACAATATTTTCCAAAAAGTGGTTGGGTAGAGCACGATCCAGAAGAAATATGGAACACAACAAAAAAAACATTAAAAGATGTAATTAATAAAGCCAAAAAACTAAAAGGTAATATTTTAACTATTGGAATAACCAACCAAAGAGAGACAACTGTTTTATGGGATAAAAGAACTGGCAAAACTGTTTATAAAGCTATTGTTTGGCAAGATCGAAGACAAGCGGAATATTGTAAAAAACTAAAAAAACAAAATAAAGAAACTATTATTTTTAATAAAACAGGATTGCTAATTGATTCATATTTTTCAGGAACAAAAATTAAATGGATATTAGACAATATTCCCTTAGCCAAAAAATTAATGAACAAAAAACAACTTCTTTTTGGAACCATAGATAGTTTTCTTATTTGGCGACTTACCAAAGGAAAAATTCATGCAACAGACGCAACGAACGCTAGCAGAACAATGATTTATAATATTGCTTCAAATAAATGGGATGATGCAATTTTAAAAATTTTAAAAATTAAAAAACATATTTTACCAGAAGTGAAAGATTGTGCTGACGATTATGGTTCAACACACCCTTCTATTACAGGCAAATCTATACCAATAACAGGTGTAGTAGGAGATCAACAATCAGCAACAATTGGACAGTGTTGTTTTGAACCTGGCTCATTAAAGAGCACTTATGGAACTGGTGCTTTTGTATTATTAAATACAGGAACTAAAAAAATTTATTCAAAAAATAGACTGTTAACAACAATTGCTTATAGAATTAATGGAAAAACTACATATGCAATGGAAGGATCAATATTTATTGCAGGAGCAGGAGTTCAATGGTTAAGAGATAGAATGAAATTTTTCAAAAAAGCTTCAGATACAGAAAAGATAATAAAATCTTTAAAAAGTAATGGAGATATATATTTGGTTCCTGCATTTACTGGACTAGGAGCTCCTTATTGGAATTCAAATGCAAGAGGTGTTTTAAGTGGATTAACAAGAGATACTAGCCCTAAAGAAATTGTAAGAGCAGTTATAGAATCAGTAGCTTATCAAACTTATGATTTATTTGAAGCTATGAAACATGATGGTTTAAGACCAAAGATAGTAAAAGTAGATGGAGGGATGGTAATGAATAATTGGTTTTCTCAATTCTTATCAAACATTGTTAATGTAAAAGTTTTAAGGCCAAAAGTTCAAGAAACAACAGCATTGGGAGCTGCATTTATGGCAGGACTTAAAATTGGAGTTTATAAATCCTTAAATGATATTTCAAAAAAATGGAGCTTAGACAAAAAATTTTCTCCAAATATAAATAACAAATTTAGAAAAGCTCTAATAAAAGGGTGGTCAACCGCAATAAAAAGAACTTTAATTAATTAATTTCAACTTTAAATTGAAGATCAAACTATTAAAACTTTACATAACTTTTTTTTCTTAGTTTAATCGAAATTTAATAATAACTAACAGAGAGGGAAATAATGCTTAAAGTGAAAACAATAATAAGTGTTGTTTCAGCTGCTCTTCTTACTTTTAATTCTTTTAGTTTTGCTGGAGAAAAAGAAGCTAAGAAGTGGGTTAATGATGAGTTTCAACCATCTACTATATCTAAATCAAAACAGATGAAGGAGATGAAATGGTTTATCAATGCTGCTAAACCATTTGTAGGAATGGAGATAAATGTTTTATCTGAAGGTATTCCAACTCATACTTATGAATCAAAAACTTTAACTAAAGCATTTGAAGAAATCACAGGTATTAAAGTGAATCATCAAATTCTTGGTGAAGGTGAAGTGGTTCAAGCTGTACAAACACAAATGCAAACAGGTAGAAATTTGTATGATGGCTATATTAATGACTCAGATTTAATTGGTACTCACGCAAGACTACAACTTGCTGTAAACTTAACTAAATGGATGGCTGGAGAAGGTAAAGATGTTACTTTACCGACACTAGACGTAGATGATTTTATCGGTAAGTCATTTACAACAGGACCAGACGGTGATTTATATCAGTTACCTGATCAACAATTTGCTAACCTTTACTGGTTTAGAAAAGATTGGTTTGATAAACCTGAAATAAAAAAAGGTTTCAAAGCTAAATATGGTTATGACCTTGGTGTTCCTGTTAACTGGTCAGCTTACGAAGACATCGCAGAATACTTTACAAATGATGTTAAAGAAATTGATGGCGTAAGAGTTTATGGTCATATGGACTACGGTAAAAGAGCTCCCGACTTAGGTTGGAGAATGACTGACGCATGGCTATCTATGGCAGGCGCTGGAAGTGTTGGTATGCCTAATGGTGTTCCAGTAGACGAATGGGGAATCAGAATGGAAAAAGGTTCATGTAACCCAGCAGGTGCATCTGTTTCAAGAGGTGGTGCAGCTAATGGTCCAGCAGCAGTTTATGCAATTAGAAAATGGGATGAGTGGTTAAGAGCTTATGCTCCTCCAGGTGCTGCGGCGATGGACTTTTATCAGTCGTTACCAGCTTTATCATCAGGAAACGTTGCTCAGCAAATTTTCTGGTATACAGCTTTTACTGCATCAATGGTTGCTCCAAAGAGTTCAGGAAACAATACAGTTGATGATAGTGGCACACCTTTATGGAGAATGGGACCATCACCAAAAGGTCCTTATTGGGATGAAGGTATGAAGCTTGGTTATCAAGATGCTGGATCTTGGACTTTATTTAAGTCTACTCCGGTTGATAGAAGAAAAGCTGCATGGTTATATGCTCAGTTTGTTGTATCAAAAACTGTGTCTCTAAAAAAATCACATGTTGGTTTAACAATTATCAGAGACAGTGATATTAATCACAAATCTTTCACTGAAAGAGCTCCAAAACTTGGTGGATTAGTAGAGTTTTATAGATCTCCAAGAAGAGTTCAGTGGTCGCCTACTGGAATTAACGTTCCAGACTATCCAAAACTGGCTCAGATTTGGTGGCAACAAATTGGTGATGTTAACTCAGGTGCATTTACACCCCAACAAGCTATGGACCGTCTTGCAGAAGAGATGGATTTAGTTATGTCACGTATGGAAGCTGCAGATAAAGCTAATAATACGTACGGTGGATGTGGACCAAGATTGAATCCTGAAGAAGGAGACAAGTGGTTAAAAGCTGAAGGATCACCAAAAGCTAAACGTGATGAAAAACCTCAAGGAAAAACAGTTCCATACGAAAAAGCTTGGAACTAAGTACTTAGGTTATATTAAATAATCGAATAAAGAGGGGCACTAGCTGCCCCTCTTTTGTTTAGAAAAATCAAATAAAAATATGAGTTTAGAGTTAAAAAATATAGAAAAAAAAGTTGGTTTAAACACGCATATTTATACAACAAATTTAAAATTAGAAAAAAACACAATAAATATTTTACTTGGCTCAACACTTGCTGGCAAAACAACATTAATGCAAATTATGGCCGGCTTGGACAAACCTACGTCAGGCGAAATATGGTTCAATGATAAAAATGTAACTGGAATGAAGGTTCAGAAACGTAATGTTTCTATGGTTTACCAGCAGTTTATTAATTATCCAAATTTCACTATTTACGACAATATAGCTTCACCATTAAAAATTACAGGAATTAAAGATAATGAAATAAAAGAGAGAGTTGGAAAAGTTGCTGAATTATTAAAATTATCAGGAATGTTAAATAAGAAACCCAATGAATTATCTGGTGGTCAACAACAACGTACAGCTTTAGCAAGAGCTTTAGTTAAAGATTCAGATTTAATATTATTAGATGAACCATTAGCAAATTTAGATTTCAAATTACGTGAAGAACTAAGAGAAGAACTTCCAAAACTTTTTGAAAATAGAGAGTGTATAGTTGTTTATGCCACTACGGAGCCATCTGATGCATTGTTAATTGGTGGCAAAACAGCAACTTTAATGGAAGGAAAAATTATACAATATGGAAATACTATTGAAGTTTACAATAAACCAAAAAACCTGACTTCAGCGAGTGTATTTAGCGATCCTCCAATTAACATTTCAGATATTAAAAAAAATGGAAGTACATTTTCACTGCTAAATGAAGATGTAAAATGGGAAACGTCAAATATAAATTTAAAAGATGGAAGCTATAAAGTAGGTATTAGGCCACACAATATTACTACTTACAAAGAAGGAAAAAACTCAGTTGAAATAAAGGGAAAAATTTTAATATCAGAGCTTAGTGGTTCAGAAAGTTTAATTCACTTTACTAACTCCAATTCTAACTGGGTTTCATTATCTAATGGAACTCATCAAATGAATGTTGGACAAGAAGCTAAACTATACATGAATGTAGATGAATTTATGTATTTTGATCAAAATAATAATTTAATAAATTATGTCTAAAATAACATTAAAAGATTTAAGTCATAGCTATTTAGAAAAACAAAATTCAAATGATGATTGGGCATTAAGAAATATTAATATTGACTGGAAGGATGGAGGAGCTTACGCATTACTTGGACCCTCAGGTTGTGGCAAAACTACTTTATTAAATATAATTTCCGGTCTATTAAACCCAACCAAAGGAAAAGTTTTTTTTAACAATGAAGATATAACTTTAAAAACTCCTGTAGAAAGAAATATTGCTCAAATTTTTCAGTTTCCAGTTATTTATGACACAATGACAGTTTATAATAATCTTGCATTTCCATTAAAAAACCGTGGCATGCCTCCGAATGAAATAGATAAAAGAGTAAAAGAAATAGCAGAAATGTTGGAACTTACAAAAACTCTTTATAATAGAGCTTCAGGCCTAACAGCGGATGGTAAACAAAAAATTTCATTAGGGAGAGGTTTAGCTAGATCAGATGTAAATGTAATTATGTTTGATGAACCTCTAACAGTTATAGATCCACATTTAAAATGGGTACTTCGTTCAAAATTAAAGGAACTTCATCAAAAAATTAACAGAACTATGATTTACGTTACTCATGACCAAACAGAAGCCTTAACCTTTGCAGATCAAGTTGTGGTAATGCATGAAGGAGAAATTGTTCAGACAGGTACCCCAGTTGAACTATTTGAAAAGCCAAAGCATACTTTTGTAGGTTATTTTATAGGTTCACCAGGAATGAATATAATACCTTGTGAAATTCAAAACGGAACAGCTGAAGTTGCTGGAATTAAAATACCTACTAACAGCGAAATTAAACAAAAATCAAATTTTTCTAAAACCGAAATAGGAATTAGACCAGAGTTCGTTTCTTTTAGCAAAGATGGAATACCTGTTAAAATTATAAAAGTTAGCAACACGGGAAGACACAAAATTATCGATACAGAATGTAAAAATGGAAAGATAAAAATTCTTTCTCATTCTTCTAAAGAAATACCTAGCGGTAGTGCATTTTTATCTTTTGATAAAAAATACACTTACGCATATGGAGATAGCAGAATAATTGAATAATGAATAAAACTATAAATCAAAAAGCTTGGTTCTTTGTTATACCAGTATTTATTTTGGTAGCTTTTAATGCAGTCGTTCCTTTAATGACAGTTGTTAATTACGCTTTCCAAGACACTTTTGGAAACAATGTTTTTATGTGGGAAGGCACAAGATGGTTTAAACAAATACTTAAATCAGAAAGATTTCATGCTGCCCTTGGAAGACAATTTTTATTTACAGGAATAATTTTACTAATACAAATTCCTCTAGGTATTGCTATTGCATTGTCTATGCCAAAAAAAGGAATTGGAGTTCCAATTTGTTTAGTTTTAATGTCCATGCCCTTATTAATTCCATGGAATGTAGTCGGGGCTATGTGGAATATATTTGCATTACCTGAAATTGGTTTTTTAGGTCATTCCCTTAATGATCTTGGTTTTGACTATAATTTTACTCAACAAATAGGAGATGCGTGGTTTACTACAATTCTAATGGATGTTTGGCATTGGACCTCTTTAGTTGTTTTACTTTCTTATGCGGGACTTCAATCAATTCAGCCCGCTTACTATCAAGCAGCGGAAATTGATGGTGCAAGCAAGTGGGCTATATTTAGATATATTGAATTGCCAAAAATGAAGAAAGTATTAACTATTGCAATTCTTTTAAGATTTATGGATAGCTTTATGATTTACACAGAACCTTTTGTTCTAACTGGAGGGGGTCCTGGAAATGCAACAGCTTTTCTTTCAATTGATTTAGTAAAAATGGCGCTAGGCCAATTTGATTTAGGACCTGCTGCAGCAATGTCACTGATATATTTTTTTATAGTTCTTTTAGTGTGTTGGGTTTTTTATAATTTAATGATGAGAAACGAGGAGCAAAAATGAGAAAATTTAAATGGTTAGTTCCTACAGTTTATATTTTATTTTTAATGTTACCAATTTATTGGTTGTTAAATATGTCTTTTAAGACAACAACTGAAATTATTAATACTTATTCTTTATGGCCACAAAAATTTACATTTGAAAATTATATAACAATTTTCACAGACAGCACATGGTATACGGGTTATTTAAATTCAATTTACTATGTAGTTATGAATACAATTTTATCTGTTGCTGTTGCTTTGCCTGCTGCTTATGCATTTTCAAGATATAAATTTTTAGGAGATAAACATTTATTTTTTTGGTTGTTAACAAATAGAATGGCGCCTCCCGCAGTTTTCGCTTTACCATTTTTTCAATTCTATTCTTCAATAAATTTATTTGATACTCACATAGCAGTGGCATTGTCTCATTGTTTATTTAACATCCCATTAGCAGTTTGGATACTAGAAGGTTTTATATCTGCAGTACCTAAAGAATTAGATGAAACAGCTTATGTTGATGGATATTCTTTTTGGAGATTTTTTGTAAGAATTTTTATCCCAACAATAGTAGCTGGAATTGGCATAACTATGTTTTTCTGTTTTATGTTTTCATGGGTAGAGCTGTTATTAGCAAAAACATTGACAGCAGTTGCTGCTAAACCTATTGCGGCAACTATGACAAGAACTGCTAGCACATCAGGATATGAATTAGGATTGTTAGCCGCCGCAGGAAGTTTGACCATAATTCCAGGTGCAATAGTTATTTACTTTGTTAGAAACTACATAGCGAAAGGATTTGCTTTAGGTAGAGTATGATTTTTACAAGCGCATATGCAGGATGGGAGTCAGTAGATAAAGCTCACGAAAAAAGTTTTTTTGATTTTGAATTTATTACTTGGATGGCCTGGACATGGCAAACTGCTGCATTTTTTATATTTATAGCTATTTGTTTAACTATAATGATAATTTGGGAAAAAAAAGTACCTGGAGGAACTCCAAGAAGAGGAATTTTAGGTCTAGATACGACCAGAGGAGATAGGTTATTTATTTCTTTGTTAAGTGCTGCTTATATCCATCTTGCATGGCTTGGCCTTGTTGATTTAACGCTATGGATTGCTACAATTATATCTGTTTTATTTTCAATAATAGTTTTTAGATACGTATAAAATATGAAAAGAATCTTAGTACTTGGTGCAGGAGCTATGGGTTCTGCCTTCACAGTTCCATGTGTTGATAATAAAAATGATGTTGTTTTAGTTGGCTCTCATTTAGAAGATTTAGTTACTGAAAATATAATAAAAGAGGAAAATTTTCACAAAGTACTTAACTGCAAATTACCAAAAAATTTAAAAGTTGAAAAATTTGAAAAATTTCAAGATGAAATAAAAAAAAAACCTGATTTAATTGTTATTGGAGTTAATTCAAAAGGAATTGAATGGGCAGGAAAAGAAATATCAAAGAATTTTAATTCTTCATCATCGATTCTTTTGTTAACAAAAGGGTTAACTGTTATAAATGGTAAATTTGAAACTTTAGTGGAAAAGTTTAAACTTATTCTTAAAAACAATGGAATTAATAATGCTAAAGTATCTGCTGTTGGAGGACCTTGTTTAGCCTCTGGTCTAGCGAACAGAATTAAGAGCAGCGTAGTTTTAGCAAATGAAAAAATAGAAATAGTTAAACCAATAAGAGATACCATTTCAACAAATTATTATACTGTTGAGTGTTCTAATGATTTAATAGGAGTTGAAGCTTGTGCTGCAATCAAAAATATTTATTCTATGATTATTGGTGCTTCTGAAGGTTTGAGTGGATCAAATGTCGATAAAGAAATTAAAAGCAAGTATTTTTTAAATACAGCAGCATCCTTGATGTATAGAGCTATATCTGAAATGAATTATTTTACAAAAAAACTTAAAGGTAAAGAAGAAACTGTTTACGGATTGGCAGGACTAGGAGATCTATATGTAAGTAGCGCAGGTGGAAGAAATAGTAAAATGGGAAAATATCTTGGAGAAGGGTATGATTATAAAACAGCAAAAGAAAAATTTATGAAAAATGACACTATAGAAGGAGCAGAATTAGTTTTTGAAATTGGAACAAAAATATTAAAAGATTTTGATAAAACAAAAATTCCTTTAATGACTAGTTTAATTAAATCAATTATTGATAATAAAAAATTAGAAATTAAATGGTAAATGGATAATAAAATTATAAACATTGCAGGCTGGATTTTGTTTTTGATATCTGCAATTGGTTTTATTATGTCTAGTCTTGGAAATTTTTGGGCTATGTTTGGAAGCCTTTTCTTTTTAGCCGGCTGTGTAGTTTTTTTGATACCTTATTTTTTTGATTGATTTAAAAAAGCTTTTAAAGAATCATCCATTGCTGAAGCCCATGAGGTATGATGAATTGGTGCAACAGATCCAGTCACTGGAGACGAAAAAGATTTGTTTCTATAAGTCATGATATCTTCTACTTTATGATGTTCCCATTCTTTAAAATGTTTTCTAATTAATTCAAAATCAATTTTTGGATAATCAGACAATCCATGAAGTTCTTTAGTATATTCAGTTTGAAAGTCTATCATTTGATCAGGATTTTCTAATTTTTCTTCCATAGCAACCCATTTATCTATATCCTTTTTGATTTCTGAACTACTTGGAATTTTAATTTTACCCATTATTACATCTCTTGCATACCAAGCCTGACAATCAAACATGTTAAAGGTATGAAATTGATCCTGCATACCCAAGTACAACAATTTATGATTATTTTCCCAAACCACACCTTTATACAATTTTGGTGGATATAATCTATTTCTAGTTTTTAGTTTAAGGTCTTCAGTTAAAAAAGGGAAATGATGAAGATAACCTGAACATAATATTATTGCATCAGCTTCTTGTTTGTGACCATCTTTAAAGATTGCTTTATTTCCTTCTAGTCTATCTAAATAATGAACTTCTTTCATTCCGTTGGGCCATTTAAAACCCATTGGGTTATTTCTATAACCTATAGTTACACTCTTCGCTCCATACTTATGACACTGAAGAGCAACATCTTCAGCTGAATAACTACTTCCTAAAACAATAACATTTTTACCTCTGAATTCTTCTGCGTCTCTAAAATCATGTGAATGTAATATTCTTCCTGGAAAAGATTTCATTCCCGGATATTCCGGAATAAATGGAACAGAGAAATGCCCTGTAGATACAACTACATAATCAAATGTATCTTTTGAAAATTTATCATTTTTT
>CACIPT010000017.1 GCA_902588595.1 uncultured Pelagibacteraceae bacterium
GAATTAAGTGGTCATGCACCATTTATTGTATTTGATGATGCAAATATTGAAAAAGCAACAGATATGGCTATTGCTTCAAAATTTAGAAACAATGGACAGGTTTGTATATCTCCAAGTAAATTTTATATTCAAGATAAAATGAAAAAAGATTTTGTTAATTTATTTGTAGAAAAAACTAAAAAATTAAAAATTGGAAATGGTATGGACGCTGATGTTCACTTAGGCCCAATGACAACAAAAAAAAGACTAGATGAAATTGAAGATTTGGTAGAAAAAACTAAAAAAGAAGGTGCAAAAGTATTGTTGGGTGGAAAAAAACCATCAGAGTTTAATAAAGGCTTTTATTATGAACCAACAATTTTTGATGATGTAAATGATGGCTTTACAATTATGAAACAAGAGCCATTTGGCCCTTTATGTCCGATGTTATCATTTAAAACATTTGATGAAATTATTAAAAGAGCAAACAATCATGAACTAGGTCTTGCGGCTTATATTTGCACTAATTCAATGGAAATAGCTAATAAAGCTTCTGAGCAAATAGAAGTAGGGGCGGTTGCAGTTAATCATCCTTTGGTAGCACAGGCTGAAGCACCATTTGGAGGCATTAAACAAACTGGTGACGGTAGAGAAGGTGGATCTATGGCAATTAAAGATTATTTGAATATTAAATATACTCACCTAGGTATCAAAGGCTGATAATAAAAAAGTAGTTTTTTTGTTATATTTTAATCTCTTATTGCATAAGCGACAACGCCAACTTCGGATATGTCAGTTCCTTTTTTTTCTGCTTTTGCACTTAGTCTGATTCCAACTATTTTTTTCATGATAAACCAAACTATAAACGAAATAACAAATACAAAAATATTAATAAAAATTATTCCTACTAATTGACTTGAAAAAGTGACTGCATTGTTAGTTATTGGCACTGCTAGAGTTCCCCAAATTCCAGCAAACAAGTGTGCAGGAATTGCTCCAACAACATCATCAATTTTAAATTTGTATAATAATTGAGTTCCAAAAACTGCGATTAAACCACCGACTCCACCAATAAGTATAGCTGCAAAAGGGGAAGGTGTTAAAGGTTCTGCTGTAATTGCAACAAGTCCGGCAATAGCGCCATTCAACATATGAATAACATCTGTTCTACCATAAACAAATCTTGTCAATAAAGCATTTGCCATAACACCACCACAAGCTGCTAAGTTTGTATTAACAAATATTTTAGAAACAGATATTGAATCATCTAGTGTACCCAGTGCTAATTGTGAACCTCCATTAAAACCAAACCAACCAAGCCATAAAATAAATACACCAAGTGTTGCTAAAGGGATTGATGAGGCAGCGAATGGTTTCATAGGTTTTATACTTCCATTTTTAAATCGGCCAAGTCTTGGTCCCAGTAAAATAACACCTGCTAAAGCTGCTGCACCCCCGCATGAGTGAACTAAAGTTGATCCAGCAAAATCTGAAAAACCAATAGCTGCTAACCAACCTCCTCCCCACTGCCATCCCATTTGAATAGGATAAATTATTCCTGTTAAAATTGTAGTAAACAAAAAGAATGGCCACAATTTAACTCTTTCAGCCATTGTTCCTGAAACTATAGAAGCAGTCGTTGCACAGAAAACCATTTGAAAAAACCAATCCGAACTATCTGCATAACCAGTTTTTAATTCGCTGGCATCACTCCAATAATTGAAATTACCAATAAGGCCTCCTTCGGGAATACCGTAAGCTAAGTTGTATCCAACTGCCCAAAACATTATTCCTGATATTGCGTATAAACCAATATTTTTTGCACATATCACAGAAACACTTTTTGAAGTTACTAAACCAGATTCTAGCATACAAAAACCCGCAGCCATCCACATGACAAGGAATCCTCCCATTAAAAACAACAATGTGTTTAAAACAAAATTCACCTCTTGTGTAATTGTATTCTCAGCAAAACAATGAGTAGTTGAAAAAATCAACAATAAAAATGGTAATAACAATTTAGCAATCTTCATAAAATTCTTGTTTAATAAACTATATAATTATGAAAATTTTAATAATATAAATAAAAGAAAAATATAATGTTATTTAGGAATATCAGTTATGCAAATAGGATTTGATGTTGGTGCAACGAAAATAGAAAGTGTTGTATTAAAAGACAACGGCGAGGAAACTAATAGAAATAGAATACCATGTCCAAAAGATTATAATTTAATAGTTCAAGCAATAAAAGAAGTAGTTTTTAATTTAGAAAAAGAATTTAATAAAACTTTACCAGTAGGCGTATGCCATCCAGGCGTTCATTCTCCACAAACAGGATTAGTAAAAAATGCACCCAACTGTATTTGGATTGAAAAAAAACCTTTTCAAAATGATTTAAGAAATGCATTAAGTAGAGAAGTTTTTTGCGAAAATGATGCAAATTGCTTTGCATTATCTGAAGCAATTGATGGAGCAGGCAAACATTATAAAATTGTTTATGGAATTATATTGGGATCTGGAGCAGGAGGAGGATTAGTTATAGATAAAAAAATTGTTTCTGGTCTTAATGGAGTAGCAGGCGAATGGGGCCATAATCAGTTACCATATTTGGCAGCTAAAAAAGAAGAACTTAACACAACAAATTTAAGAGAATCAGAAATTGAAAGTTTTATTTCTGGGTTAGGTATAGCTAAAAAATTTAATAAAAAATATGGAAAAAATTTAAAAACAAATGAAATATTTAAATTGTATAGAGCTCATGATTTAGACGCTGAAAATATCATAGATAATTTTAAAGTTAATCTTGCAATGTCATTATCAACAATAATCAATATACTTGATCCTGATGCTTTTGTATTCGGTGGAGGAGTTACAAATGAAATTGATTTTTTTGATGAAATAGAAAATTTAGTTAAAAAATATGTTATTGGAAGGGAGTACGAAGGTGTATTTTTAAAACCTAAGTACGGAGATGCTAGTGGAGTTAGAGGAGCAGCAAGATTAGGTAGAGAAGCAAGTTATTAAACAGACTATATACAAAAAAGTGAACTTGAAAAATTTTGTTTAAGATACTTCCTATATAAAGCAGCATTAAAACCATCAAAAAAAAAATCAATCATAGGTTGAAGAGCTTTTTTTTGTTTTCTTTATTTATTTATAATTTCTATACTGCTCTTTAAAAAACTAAAACAAACAGGGGAATATAATGAGAAAATTATTAATTGCTTTAGTTGCATTTGCATTTACTTCTAGTGCATCTTTTGCAGGACCAAAGATTGAGGTTTTGCACTGGTGGACTTCAGGTGGTGAAGCTGCTGCACTTAAAGTTTTAAAAGATGATTTTGCTGCAAATGGTGGAGAGTGGATGGACATGCCTGTAACGGGTGGTGGTGGTGACGCTGCTAACGTTGCATTAAAAGCAAGAATAGTTGCTGGAGATCCTCCTTCTGCATCACAAATCAAAGGTCCTACAATTCAAGAATACGATCAAGAAGGAGTAGTAGCACCTTATAATATTGATGCAATTGCTCAATCTGAAGGTTGGGACAATTTACTTGATCCTATGATTGCTGCAGTTCACAAATGTCAAAATAACAGTGGTCCTTACTGTGCTGCACCAGTAAATATTCATAGAATTGATTGGTTATGGGCAAATAAAGCGGTATTTGATGCCAATGGTATTTCTGTACCTACAACTTGGGATGATTTGAATGCTGCGGCTGAAAAACTAAAAGCAGCAGGAATAATTCCTTTTGCTCACGGTGGTCAAGCTTGGCAAGACGCTACAGTTTTTGAAGCAGTAGCTATGGGTGTAGGTGGAAACAATTATTACAAAAATTGTTATGTAAAATTGGATGAAAATTGCCTAAGAAGCGAAACTACTGTTAAAGTTTTTGATCAAATGAGAAAACTACAAAGTTATACTGATGAAGGTAGTCCAGGTAGAGACTGGAACGTTGCAACTGGTATGGTTATAGAAGGTAAAGCTGGTTTCCAAATTATGGGAGACTGGGCTAAAGGAGAATTTACAGCTGCTGGAAAAGAACCAGGTGTAGATTATTACTGTGCTGCGACTCCATCAAATAATGGATATTTGTATAACGTTGATAGTTTTATTTTTTACAAAACTAGCGATCCAGATAAACAAGCTGGCCAAAAATTATTGGCTAAACTTATGATGGGTAAAAACTTCCAAAAAGTTTTTAACTTATACAAAGGTTCAATACCAGCTCGTTTAGACGTACCAATGGACGAGTTTGATCAATGTGCAAAAACATCTAATGCTGATATTAAAACTGCTGGTGCAAAAGGTGGATTAGTTCCAAGTTTTGCTCACGGTATGGCTCAAGGCAATACAATGAAAGCTGCTCTTCAAGACGTTATTACAGAACATTTTAATTCTGATATGTCTTCAGTAGACGCTGCTAATGCTTTAGCTGACTCAGTGTTATCTAATATGTAAGTAAAAAAATATTAAAGGCCACTTTTTCCTCTTTCAAAGTGGCCTTTTTTTTAAGAATTCAAAAAATGTTAAAGTCTTTAGAAAAAAATTTACCTAAAATTGTATTAGCACCAGCGGTTGGCTTAATAAGCTGGTTTGTTTATGGTTTTGTTCTTTGGACTTGTTATATTTCTTTTACAAATTCTAAAATTCTACCAAAATATGAACTTTGGGGTGTTGGCCAATATGTTAAATTGTGGGCATCGCGTAAATGGCTTATTGCTGTAGATAATTTACTTATTTTTACAGCACTTTTTTTAATTATTTGCATTGTTTTAGGAATTATTCTTGCAATATTCCTTGACCAAAAAATTAGAGCAGAAGGAGTTCTTAGAACTATTTATCTTTATCCTATGGCACTTTCTTTTATTGTTACTGGAACTGCATGGAAATGGATTTTAAATCCAAGCTTAGGTATCCAGAAAATGTTTATTGACTGGGGTTTTGAAAATTTTACTTTTGATTGGCTCGTTAATAGAGAAATGGCGATTTATACCATTGTAATAGCTGGGGTATGGCAATCAGCCGGATTTGTAATGGCTTTATTTTTGGCAGGGCTTAGATCCGTAGAAGACGAAATTGTAAAAGCTGCAAAAATTGATGGAGCTGGATTATTCACAGTATATTGGAAAATACTTATACCAATGATGAGACCTGTCTTTTTTACCAGTTTTGTGATTTTAGTCCATATATCAATTAAAAGTTATGACTTAATTGTAGCTCTTACCCAAGGAGGTCCTGGAATATCAACAACTATGCCAGCTTTATACATGACACAAACCGCTTTTCATAAAAGTCAAGTTGGATTATCTGCAGCAAGTGCGATGATGATGTTTATGGCAGTAGCGGCAGTTATTATTCCTTATCTTTACTCAGAATTAAGGAGGGAAAATGCAAGCTAATACAAGTGCATCTTCATACAAACAACTTGAGCAAAAATCAAAATTAACAAATATGTTTTTGAGGTGGTTTTTGTATTTTGTTTTAATACTTTTTGCTTCTTATTTTATATTTCCATTATACGTGATGGTTGTAACTTCTCTTAAAACAATGGAGGAGATTAGACAAGGAACATTACTTACATGGCCAAGTGCATTAAATTTTGAGTCATGGGCAGTAGCTTGGGGAGGAAGAGGTTATGGAGCAGGAGATACTTTTTTAAGACCATATTTTTGGAACTCAATCAAAATGGTTGTACCAGCTGTTTTTTTTTCAACTTTTATTGGAGCAATGGCAGGTTATGTTTTGACAAAATGGAGATTTAAAGGAGATCAGTGGATTTTTTTATTTTTGTTATTTGGTTGCTTTATACCTTTTCAAGCAATTTTACTTCCAATGGCAAGAACTTTGGGAGTGCTTGGTATCTCAAATTCAATTTTAGGATTGATAGTAGTACATACAGTTTATGGAATACCTTTTACAACATTATTTTTTAGAAACTATTATGTTTCAATACCAACTGAATTAGTTAAGGCAGCTAGGATAGATGGTGCTGGGTTTTTTAAAATATTTTTTAAAATACTACTTCCAATATCAGCACCAATAATTGTCGTAACTGTAATTTGGCAATTTACACAAATATGGAATGACTTTTTATTTGGATCAACCTTTTCTTTTGGTGAAGCAGCACCAATTCAGGTAGCTTTAAATAACATGGTTTTATCTAGTACAAGTGTTAAAGAATACAATGTAGATATGGCATCTGCAATTATTGCCGGTATTCCAACGCTCATTGTTTATGTGCTAGCAGGAAAATATTTTATAAGAGGGTTAACTTCAGGAGCAGTGAAAGGATAAAAATGAAAACATTAAAAATTGAAGATTTATCAAAAAATTTTGGAACCACAGAAGTTTTAAAAAAAATAAATTTAGATATAGATGAAGGTAATTTTCTAGTACTTTTAGGCCCTTCAGGATGTGGTAAATCGACTTTATTAAATATAATAGCGGGACTAGAAACGATTAATGAAGGAAATGTTTATATTGATGATTACAATGTAAGCAAAGTTGAACCAAAAGACAGAAATATTGCAATGGTTTTTCAATCGTATGCTTTATATCCATCTATGAATGTTAAAGAAAATATGATTTTTGGCCTCAAACAAGCAAAAGCATCAAAAGAAAAAATTGAAGAACAACTTAAAAAAGTCTCATCTTTTTTGAAAGTGGATGAATTGTTAAATAGAAAACCTTCTCAGCTATCAGGAGGTCAAAGACAACGAGTGGCAATAGGAAGAGCTTTAGTTAGAGAGCCTAGAATATTTTTATTTGATGAACCTTTATCAAATTTAGATGCTAAATTAAGAGTTGAAATGAGACGTGAAATTAAAAAGTTGCATCAAACATTAAAAACAACTGTTGTTTATGTAACACACGATCAAACAGAAGCAATGAGTTTGGGAACAAAAATTGCAATAATGAATCACGGTGTTATTCAACAAAACGATACACCTGAAAATATATATAATAAGCCAAACAACACATTTGTAGCAGATTTTATTGGTTCACCTTCAATGAACTTAATAAAAGGTAAAATAATAAAAAAATCAGATCAATTTTCATTTGTGGGAGAAGATTCTAATTCTACTCAAATACCAATAAATAATTATAATTTTGACAAGAAAATAGAATTAGATAACAAAGAAATTTATTTTGGCATAAGACCAGAACATATTTATTATAAAAAAAGCAATGAACATGATTTTGAAATTAAATTAAAAGCTGAATTAAGTGAGTATATAGGTAACGAGCAAATCATAACGTTCAACTATTCTGATCAAGAAATTTTAGCCAAATTTCCATCAACAGCAAAAATAGAAATAAATAAAGAAATGAATTTATATTTTGATTTAAGTCAAATTTCTTTATTTGATAAAAATTTAAAAGAAAGGATATAAATGAAAGTTAAATATTTTGATCTTGAAAATAAAAGAGTTTTTATAACAGGTGGTGGATCAGGTATTGGGGCTTCGATCGTTGAACATTTTTGTGAGCAAAATTCTGAAGTTTATTTTATTGATATAAATGAAGAGGCTTCTAATAAATTAGTATCAGAATGTAAAAATAAAAAATTAGCTATTCCAAATTTTATTAAGTGTGATTTATTAAATATTAAAGATTTACAAGGCGTAATATCAAAAATAATTTCAGAAAAAGGACCAATAGAAATATTAATCAATAATGCAGCTAATGATGAAAGACATAAAATTGAAAATGTCACTGAAGAATACTGGAATGAAAGAATGAATGTTAATCTTCGACATTATTTTTTTACGGTTCAGTCAGTCAGAGAAGCTATGATTAAAAACAAAAGTGGAGTAATTGTTAATATTGGCTCAGTATCATGGATGATTGGTCAAGGAGGAATGGCGGCCTATACAGCAGCAAAATCTGGAGTTGTTGGACTTACCAGATCTTTTGCAAGAGATTTAGGAGAACATAATATAAGAGTAAATTCCGTTGTACCTGGTTGGACAATAACTGAAAGACAACTTGAAAAATGGCTAACACCAGAATCTGAAGCTGACATGATGAAAAAGCAATGTATTAAAAAAAGATTAATGCCTTCAGATATATCTAAAGCAGTTCTATTCTTCTCATCTGATCAATCATCTGGATGTACAAATCAATCCTATGTAGTTGATAATGGTTGGTTATAATAATTTTTAATTATTATGAAAAAAAAAGATTTAAGAAGTAAAGAATGGTTTGACAATCCAAAGGATCCAGGGCTTACAGCTCTATATTTGGAAAGATATTTAAATTACGGATTAAAAAAAAAAGATCTTCAGTCAGGAAAACCTATAATTGGTATTGCACAATCTGGTAGCGATCTTTCTCCATGTAACAGACATTTTCAATCACTAAGCAAAACAATTAAAGATGGAATAAGAGAAGCCGGTGGAGTTCCAATGGAATTTCCAACACATCCAATTCAAGAAACTGGAAAAAGACCAACAGCAGCTTTGGATAGAAATTTATCATATTTATCTTTAGTAGAAGTTCTTTTTGGTTATCCAATTGATGGTGTAATATTAACAACAGGATGTGACAAGACAACTCCAGCAGCATTAATGGCAGCGGCAACAGTAAATATCCCTTCAATTGTTTTATCAGGCGGACCAATGTTAGACGGATCTTACAAAGGAAAGAAAGCTGGCTCAGGAACAATAATATGGGAAGCAAGAAAATTACATGCAAAAGGAGAAATTAATTATGATGAATTTATGGATATGGCTGCAGCATCCGCTCCAAGTGTAGGACATTGTAATACAATGGGAACAGCGTCTTCAATGAATTCAATTGCTGAAGCTCTTGGAATGTCATTAACAGGCGGTGCAATTATTCCAGCACCGTATAAAGAAAGAGAAAGTATTTCTTTTGAAACAGGAAAAAGAATAGTTGATATGGTACACGAAGACCTTACTCCTTCAAAAATTATGACCAAAGAAGCTTTTGAAAATGCAATATATGTTGCTAGTGCTATTGGAGCATCAAGTAATTGCCCTCCACATCTTACCGCAATAGCAAAACACATGGGCATTGATTTTGGAATAGATAATTGGGAAAAACTTGGTCACGATATTCCATTACTTGTTAATTGTCAGCCAGCTGGAGAACATTTAATGGAAGGTTTTTTTAAAGCTGGTGGAGTTCCTGCTATAATGCAAGAATTACTTAAAAATAATAAATTACATAAAAATATTTTGACTGTGACCGGTAAAACAGTTGAAGAAAACCTTAAAGCAAAAATTAACGTAGATGAAAATATTATAAAATCATTTGATAATCCTTTGGTTAAAAATGCAGGTTTTATAGTAATGAAAAGTAATTTTTTTAGTTCGGCAGTTATGAAAACATCAGTAATTAGTTCTGAATTTAGAGAGAGATATTTGTCTGATCCAAAAAATCCAAATGTATTTCAAGCAAATGCAGTAGTATTTGAAGGACCAGAAGATTATTGTTCGAGAATTAACGATGAAAATTTAAAAATTGATGAAAATTCAATCTTAATGATTAGAGGATGTGGACCAGTTGGTTATCCTGGTTCAGGAGAAGTTGTAAACATGCAGCCACCTGATAAACTTTTAAAAAAAGGAATTAATACACTACCTACACTTGGAGATGGAAGACAAAGTGGTACTTCTGAAAGCCCATCTATACTTAACGTCTCTCCAGAATCTGCAATTGGAGGGGCTTTGTTAATTGTTCAAACAGGTGATAAGATTAAGATAGATTTAAACAATAGCAGAATTGATCTTTTGATTTCAGATGAGGAAATAGAAAAAAGAAAAAAAAATGTCAAAATTCCTAAATTAAAAAATCAGACACCATGGCAAGAAATTTCAAGAAAGATGGTAGGACAACTAGAAACAGGTGCTTGCTTAGAGACAGAGTCTGTATATTTAGATATAACTAAAACAAAAGGAATGCCTAGACATTCGCATTAAGAGATAAAATGAGCAAAAGATTAGAAAATAAAAAAATTTTAATAACTGCAGCTGGACAAGGAATAGGTAAAGCTACAGCAATAGCTTTTCATAACGAAGGTGCAAAAGTTTTTGCAACTGATATTAATGAAGAAACTTTAAAAACTCTTAAACAAGAATATCCAAATATAGATGTTTATAAGTTAGACTCGACAAATAAATCTGCTGTAGAAGAATATTGTTCACAATTGACAACTATAGATGTTTTATTTAATGCTGTTGGATTTGTTCACCATGGAACTATTTTAGATTGCGATGAAAAGGATTGGGATTTTTCATTTGATGTAAATATTAAGTCTATGTATTTTATGACAAAAGCAATCCTACCTAAAATGAAAAAACAAAACAAAGGAAGCATTATTAATGTTTCTTCTATCGCTTCAAGCTTAAAAGGTTTGCCGAATAGATTTGTTTATGGAACTACAAAAGCTGCAATTATAGGATTTACTAAATCTATAGCATCTGATTTTTTAAAAAATAATATTAGATGCAATGCTATTGCGCCAGGAACAGTTCATACACCTTCCTGGGAAGGAAGAGTACAAGCCGCGGATAACCCTGAGCAAGCAAAAAAAGATTTTATTGCAAGACAACCAATGGGTAGACTTGGAACAGCTGAAGAAATAGCAACATTAGCAATTTATCTTGCTAGTGATGAATCAGATTTTGTAACTGGAATAACACACTCAATAGATGGCGGAATGTCAATTTAATTAAAAGGAGATAAAATGAAATTATTAAGAGTTGGTCCTAAGGATAAAGAAAAACCAGCTATACTTGATCAAAAGGGAACCATTAGAGATGTTAGTTCTCATATTAAAGATTTTAATCCTGAAAATTTAAATTTTGAAACAATCAATAAGTTAACTAAAGTTAATTTAGAAACTTTACCAGAACTATCAAGCTCAGAAAGAATTGGACCATGCATAGTTAAACCAGGAAAATTTATTGCCATAGGTTTAAATTATTCAGACCACGCAAAAGAAACAGGCGCAAAAGTTCCAAGTGAACCTATTGTTTTTATGAAAGCAACAAGTTCAATTAATGGACCCAATGATGATATTAAAATATCAAAAGATTCAAAAAAATTAGATTGGGAAGTAGAGTTAGGTATTGTTATAGGAAAAAATTTAAAAAATATAACAGAAGTAGAAGCACCAGATCATATTTTAGGATATTGTGTGGTTAACGATGTTAGTGAAAGAGAATGGCAAATAGAAAAACTGGGACAATGGGTAAAAGGAAAATCAAATGATACGTTTGGTCCAATAGGTCCATATTTAGTAACCAAAGATGAAATATCAGATATTAATAATTTAAACTTAAGCTTAGATGTAAATGGTAAAAGAATGCAAACAGGTAATTCGAAAACTATGATTTTTAATGTAAACTTTATTGTTTCATATTTAAGTAAATTTATGTCTTTACAGACAGGAGATATTATAACAACAGGTACACCACCAGGTGTAGGAATGGGAATGAAACCACAAATTTTTCTTAAATCAGGTGATAAAATTAGATTATCAATTGATAATTTAGGTGAACAAAACTCAAAAGTAGTGCCAGAATAATTTGAAAATTATAACATCAGAACCTAAAGCAATTTTTAAAGCTAAAACAACATTGGGAGAAGGAACTTTATGGGTACCTTCACAAAACTCTATTTATTTTGTTGATATTAAAAAGAAAAATATCTTCATTCTTAATACAAAATCTAAAAAAAAAAAAATTATCAAAGTAAACAAAGAAATTGGTTTTCTAACTCATGTTAAAAAAAATGTTTTTGTACTTGGTTTAAAGTCTGAGCTTAGGTTTGTTGATTTAAAGAGTAAAAAAATTATAAAATCAATTAAAATTGAAAAAGACAAACCTTTAAACAGAATAAATGACGGAAAGACGGATTTTCTAGGTAGACTTTGGTTTGGCACGATGGATAATCCCGAGAGAAAAATTAGAAACGGATCTCTATATTGTTTAGATAAAAATTTAATTCTTCATAAAGTTGATACAAAATACTACATAACTAATGGACCAGCATTTATTAATAATGATACTTTTTTACATACTGATAGTAGACGTAAAATAGTATTTAAAATTAAGATAAATAAAAATTTTAAAATAATTAAAAAAAAAAAATTTATAAAATTTTCTAAAAAAGATGGATCACCTGACGGTATGACAATAGATAGTAAAAAAAATATTTGGATATGTCATTTTGGAGGAGCATGTATTACAGTTTATAATTTAAAAGGGAAAAGAATAGATAAAATTGAATTACCAGCAAAAAATATTACGAATTGTACATTTGGTGGAATTAATAAAAATGAGATTTTTGTGACATCAGCTTTAAAAGGAATGAAAAAAAATGAAATAAAAAAATTTAATCTTTCTGGGTCTTTATTTAATATAAAAACAAATGTAAAAGGATTAGTTTCTAAGCCTTTTAAAATATAAATTATGTTTGAACTGTTTATTGCTTTTGGTGCAGGACTTATTAGTTTTTTGTCACCATGTGTTTTACCTCTCATACCAGGCTATATTTCTTATGTTTCTGGAAGTTCATTTAATGAATTAATTGAAAAAAAAAATATAAATCTAATTCCAATTATTTTATTTACTGTTGGATTCTCTATAGTTTTTATAATATTTGGTGCTGCTTCAACTTTTTTAGGTCAATTATTACTTCAAAATTCATTTGAATTAAGAATTGTAGCAGGCGTGATTATTATTATTTTTTCACTTCATATAATTGGTGTAATAAATTTAAATTTTTTGAATTATGAAAAAAGAATTCAAACAAATAATAATAAAAATATATATAGTCCCATAGTTATTGGGGCCGCTTTTGGTTTTGGATGGACTCCATGCATAGGTCCTATTTTAGGTTCAATTTTAGCTCTAGCGGCCACAGAAGAAAGTATTAATAATGGAATAATACTTTTACTTTTTTACTCATTAGGTTTAGCTCTACCATTTATTTTATCAGGTTATTTAATTCAAAGGTTTTTAATATTTTCTAAAAATTTTAAAAAGAATATTAATTTAGTATCAAAAATTGGTGGATTAATTTTACTGATTACAGGTATTTTAATTTTAACTAATCAATTACAAGCTTTGGGATATTATATTTTAAATATCTTTCCATTTTTGCAAAATTTTGGTTAAGGTATTTATGAAAGTTATTTTATAAAATGAAAAATCAAAGTTTACTCCAAAAGAAGTTGTTAGATAAAGTTTTCGTATATACTGCAGAAACAACACCACCAGATGCATCTGACAAAGAAACATTATTAAATAATGTAATGCCATTAAAAGGAATAGCTGACGCTGTTAATGTTACTGATAGTCCTGGTGCAAAAGTGCATATGTCATCACTAACTGCTGCAATTATTCTTGTTCAGAATGGTATAGATCCAATATTACAATTAACTGTTCGAGATCGTAACCGTTTAGCCTTACAGGGTGATTTAGTAGGAGCATCTGCTTTAGGTGTAAACAATATTCTTTGTTTAGGAGGTGATGATCCAAAAAATGGCGATCAGCCGGAAACCAAAGTCGTAAATGATATTGATAGTTTAACATTAGTCTCTACTGCAAATATGATGCGTAAAGAAAAAAAATTTCCATCAGGAAGAACAATTGATCCTTCTCCTAAATTATTTATAGGAGGGGCAGAAGTTCCAACGCAAGGCAAACCTAATCCAGAAAAAATTTTAAATAAAATTAATAGTGGTGTAGATTTTTTTCAAACTCAATATGTTTTTGATCCAAAAGTATTAAGTGAATATATGAAAGTTTTAAACGATGAAGGAATTTTAGAAAAAACAAATTTTATTATTGGAATAGGTCCTTTTGCATCAGCAAAAAGTGCAAAATGGATGAATGAAAATTTATTTGGTGTCGATGTACCAGACCAAATCATTAAGAGATTGGAAGGTGCAGAAGATCAAAAGGAAGAAAGTAAAAAAATATGTGTAGAGCTAATAGAAGCTTTTCGTAATATACAAGGAGTAAAAGGGGTTCATCTTATGGGCCACAAAAAAGAAGCAGTCATTAGTGAAATTATAAAAAAATCAAAAAAATAAAAAAATTATTACAATGTTGATATAGTCGATAAAAGTCCGTCCTTATCAACATAACATCCTTGCAACCATCTTGTTCCTGTTTTTGAGTAAGCGGTTCTTGCATGAAGAACTCTGGTATTATCAAGTATAAAACATTCTCCTGGATTTAATTTAAAAGTAAAAGCCATAGAAGAATTATCAATGATATTAGAAAACTTACGATAAGCTTTATAATAATTAGCCATGTCATTATAAGGAACATCCGTGATAGGTGCTATCGAGCGATTATTAAAATGGACTGCTGTGAGCTCACCATCTGGGGATAATGAAATCATTGGAAAACGAGATTTTAAATGAACATTTTTTTTTCCTTTGAATTCAAAACGTGAACAATATTTGGAAAGTAAATTAAAATAGTTTTTGTTTCCTTTTTTTAGGTGAAGAGCAGCATTAAAACCGTCTACCACTTTTGAGTCGCCACCTTTTATAGAACTTTTTAGACAATGTAGAATTTGCATCGTTGGAACTGGGTTTCTATATGGGTTATCTGTGTGAGCCTTTAAACCAAGATTAGTATAAGCTAAATTAACAGCATTTGATTTTGATTTTACATCAAACCATTTGCCATAGTTTGTTTCACGAATATATCCGAAAAGCTTAGCTATTTTTACGACAGTTCCAGATTTTTTTTCGCATCCATGCATTTTTGCAAAACCATAACGGTGAAGTGATTTAAGCCATTTAAGAAGTAATTTTTTATTCGATTTAGCAGATTTATAACTAATAATTGGAACATGTTTTAAAGTAGCTTTTGACCAAGTTTTTAAATCAGGATGTATCCAAATTTTAGAATTATTTTGTCTTTTATCATAAGCATGAGCTTCTAACCAACTAACAGAAAATTTAATTTGTTTTTTTTTAGGTAAAAAATTTAAAGTTATATTTTTACCCCTTTTATCAAGTGAAGCAGATTTAATATAAGTGTTAACTGGTATATCGGATATAGAAATTAAACGTTGTCCATTATTTTTATCTCTTGTTTTTGGGTCATTTGCATTATCCCTTAACCAAGTGGAATGGTAACGTAAAGGAGCACCATATTTTCTAGATAAAAGAATAGCTTTTCCAGAGTTTATAACTTTGACCGATGTAAATAAGCTCATGTTATTATTAGTAAGTAATTTTTAATTTTTTTCTTTCTTAAATACTATCATAATCACCCCAACAAGAATAATAACACCACCGATAAATAATTCTTTAGTTGGTTCTTCTCCAAGAATAAAAATAGCTGCCAATAATCCAGTAGGAGGTATACCCATAGTAACTATAGGTAAAACTTTGTATATAGGATTATTTTTCAAAACATAATAGAAACAACCATATGATATTGGTTGCATAATAAATCCTAAAAAAATCACAATTATCCAACTATTAAGATTTGCTGTTTTAAAGTAGTTAATTGTATTTCCATCAAAAATAGCAGAAAGAGAAATTAATATTGGACCAGAAAACAATGCTAACCAAGCAACAAGAGCTACTGGATTTATTTCTTTACTTAATGGCTTGACTAAAACTTGTCCTAAGGCCCAGATACCCGCTCCCGTAAACACTAAGGTCGCGCCAATAAATTTACCATCTAAATTAGGTGTGCCGGTTAAAATATAAACACCAATTAATGCGATACTTATTCCTATTATACTTCTAATAGTTGGTTTTTCTTTAAGTATAAGATACGCAAATATTACTCCAAATGGAACTTCCATTTGAACAAGCAATACTGCCGCTGAAGCATCTATCATGCTTAAACCTGTGTATGTAATGGAATATTGCAATGTATTGGCTATTAAAGAGACAAAAAATATTTTTTTAAGGAAACCTCTCGGTATTGGAAACCACCAAATTAAAATTGATGCTGCAAAAAAAAACCTTAAACCTGTCAAAAGCATAGGAGGAAAATATTCCATTGCTGGTTTAGCAATTACAAAACCGAAACCTAAAAGTATTGGAACTAAGCTAGCTAAAAATGTATCTTTAAAATTCAAAAATTACTCTCATTAATCAATTTTGAGAGCATTGATATATTATTTTATTGGAATTTTCTTTTTTGGATCATAAAAAGGCGTTGGTACTACTTTCGCCTCTAAATTAGCGTAAGGAGATTTAATTGTAAATTGAGTTCCTTCTTTAGCATATCCAATTGGTATAAACGCATAACCAATATTTTTTTCTAATCTTGGAGAGTAACATTTTGATGTTACATAACCAATTTCTTCTTTATCATCAAATACTGGCCAGTGGTCAGGAACAAAATAACCAGGAGTGTATTCCGGTGGAACAACTTTACTTATTGGATCGCCTAGTATTTCTATTCCTACTAATTTTCTTTTAATTCCTTCTGCTTTTATTTTTTTAAGTGCTTCTTTTCCTACAAAGTCTGCTTCCATTTCAAGATCAACCAATCGATCCATTCCAATTTCAAAAGGATTATCAGTTACTCTCATATCTTGAAAATAAGAAAAAATTCCCGCTTCAACTCTTCTTATTTGAGAAGGACCTGTTGGTGCGATTTTATGTTTTGCGCCTGCAGCCATTATCATTTCATAAAGTTCGGCACCTTTTTTTCCGTCACGTAAATAAACTTCATAACCTATTTCTCCACTCCACCCAGTTCTTGAAATAACTACTGGAATTCCTTTAATTTCTGTTTGTTTGCACCAGTAATATTTTAAATCATTAATCCACGAACCAAATAGTTCTGTCATTAAAGCTCTTGATTTTGGACCTTGTACTTGTAAAGGAGATACATCTGGCTCTTGTAGTTTTATGTCATATTTATCTTTGCCTGCCACTCCCATAGCCCAAAGCAAAAGATCACTATCAGATATTGAATACCACCAGTGATCTTCAGCAAGTCTTAATAAAATTGGATCACTTAGTATTCCGCCTTCATAATTTGTATTTAAAACATATTTACATTGATCTACTGCGCAATCTGACAAATTTCTTGGAGTTAGTAATTGAGTAAATTTTGTAGCGTCTGGACCTGTGATTTCTACTTGTCTTTCAACTGACACGTCCCATAAGGTCACGTCATTAACCAAGCTCCAGAAGTCTTCTTCTGGCGTATTATAATATACTGGGAAATACATGTGATTATATGTTGTGTATTCTTTACATCCCCATTTCAAAGTTGACTCAAAGAAAGGAGATTTTCTAATTCTTGTTCCAAATCCTAAGTACGGTTTTGGGGGTGAGTTTGTTCTATTAGCCATAAATTTTCTTATTTCCGAGAGTTATTTTTTTTTTAATTAGCTGTCAATAAAATAAATTAAGCTTTCAATTTTTTATTTTCAGGATCGTATAAAGGAGAATCTACAACTTTAGCTTTTCTTTTTTGGCCTTGTATACCTATTAAAAATTCAGTTCCTTCATTTGTCAAATCTGAATTAACATAAGCAAAAGCAAGACTTTTCTTAACTCTAAAACCATAAGCACCCGAAGTCACAACTCCCACAATCTTATTGTTATGGTAAACTGGTTCATTTCCTCGTGGATCAGCATCATCAACATCAACTTCTAAGTAGACTATTTTAATGTCAACTCCTGATTGTAATTTATTCCTCAGAGCATCAGAACCAATAAATTTATTTTTTTTATTTAAATTAAAAAAGCGATCCATACCTGCTTCAACCAAACTAATCTCTCCTGTTAGTTCTGTTCCCCAACCTCTATATGCTTTTTCCATTCTCAGTGAATTTACTGCATACGTTCCAAAGTTTTGTATTTTTTCTTTTTTACCCACCTCATATATAGCGTCATACAAAGGCTCCATTTGTTTCATAGGATGATGTAATTCCCATCCTAATTCTCCCATGTAGTTAATTCTAAGAGCTCTTACTAGCACTTTATTTATTTCTATTTCTTTTCCTTTTAGCCATGGAAAATCTTTATTATCTAAACTTTCTGAAGTTAATTGAGATAAAACTTTTCTAGATTTTGGCCCCACCAATACAAGCACTCCATAGTCTTGGGTTACATTTTTAATCTCAATTTTTTCATCTTTATTTAAGTTATGATTAAACCAGTCTAAATCTCTTATTTCTGAAGCTGTTGAAGACAAAACATAATAGTTATCTTTGGATAATCTAGTTATGGTTAATTCGCTTTGGATTCTAGCTATATTATTGAGTGTATGACCAAGAATTATGCCTCCATCTTTTTTTGGAATTATATTCGCACATAGACGATTTAAATATTCTTCACTTCCTTTTCCTTTGATTTCATATTTTGCAAATGTACTTAAGTCTAAAATTCCAGCATTGTTCTGAATATTTTCACATTCTTTTTGTACATATGGAAAGGCATTTGATCTTTTAAAACTATATTCTTCTTTCATTCCAGGTTTCCCAAACCATATTGGTTTTTCCCAACCATAAGAGTCTAAGTATATAGCTCCCATATCTTTTAATTTTTTATATATGGTTGTTGTTTTCATTGGTCTACCAACATCTATACTTTCATTTGGTACAGGTGTGACATACATTCTTGTGTATTGATCTATAGATTTGTCTACAGCATATTTTTTGTTTACCCAGCTCATGTATCTTCTTGGTTCAAACTCAAGCATATTTATTTCTGAGTCACCGTGTATAATCCATTGAGCCAGATATTTTCCAACACCTCCTCCTTGAGCAATTCCAACACTTGCTGCGCAAGCCATCCAGAAATTTTTTAATCCTGGTGCAGGACCAGCAAAAAAATTGTCATCAGGTGTATGAGTAATTGGACCACAAATAATTTTTTTTATTCCGACGTCTTTAAACTGGGGAATTCTGTTCATTCCTATTTCAAGATGTTTTTCAATTCTATCAAGTTCAGGCTCTAATAATTCCATATCAAATTTCCAATCCATTCCTTCTAAAGCCCAAGCTTTTGCATCTTTTTCGTAAGGCCCAATTAACAAACCTTTGCCCTCTTGCCTTAAATAAGCTGAAGCTTCAGGATCTCTAGTTACAGGCAGTTCTTTTTCTAATTTTTCGATTTCAGGATGAGATTCAGTAACCAAATAATGATGTATCATATTAATACTTGGTACTTCTTTTAAACCAACCATTGCACCAACTTCAGGACAAAAACTTCCTGCAGCATTTACAACATGTTCGCAAACTATATCTCCATTTTCTGTAAAAACTTTCCATTCTCCAGAAGGAAGTTGTTTTATATCTGTAACTCTATTTTTTCTGTAAATTTTTGCTCCACCATTTCTAGCACCTTTTGCCATAGCATTTGTGGTACTTGTTGGATCTGTATGTCCATCTTCAGGAGTATGAAAGGCTGCAAGTATTCCATCTAATCGAATAAAAGGATGAACTTTTTTTATTTCATTTGGTGAAAGTATTTCTGCAGGAGATCCAACGTTATCCATTATTCCTTTAACATAATGAAACCAATCAATATCTTCTTTTTTATAAGCTAGTCTTAAACTACCACAGTCATGAAAACCTGTTGCCTGTCCTGTTTCTTTTTCTAGTTGCTTGTAAAGATTGGTAGAATGCAGATGAACTTTAGCTAAATTATAACTTCCAACCATGTGTGGACATTGTCCTGCTGCATGCCAAGTAGAACCAGATGTAAGTTCTCCTTTTTCAATTAAAACTAGGTCTTTCCAACCTTCTTTAGTAAGGTGATATAATAAACTCACCCCCAAGATTCCTCCACCAACTATTACTAATTTGGCATGTGTTTGAATTTTTTCCATGAATTTTACTAGTTCAATTTTAATTCTTTTTTGAAAGAATTATTTAATTTTAAGCTTTAATCAAGTTAAATTAAATAGTAAGAGAACGGATCATGTCAGATAAGGAATTCAAAAACTATAGACTTTATTACAACTTTCTTAATTCATTAGCTAAAGATCTAACGAAATATTATTACAAAAAATTAAACAAACCTTTCAAAGTAATAAACAAAAGCCAAGATAAGAATTTTGATCCAGTGACCAAAGCCGACAGAGCTTTTGAAAAGTTTATAAGATCTAAAATTAAAAAGAAATTTCCAACTCATGAAATTATTGGTGAAGAGTTTGGACATAAAAAAACTAAAAGTGATTTCACTTGGGTAATTGATCCAATAGATGGAACTAGATCGTTTATAGTCGGCAATCCAACTTGGAGCAATTTAATAGGTTTAAATTATAAAGGAAACCCAGTGGTTGGTTTGGCAAATTTTCCAAAATTAAATAAATATTATTTTAATACTTCAAAAAATAATTCTTATGTAGTTGAGAATGGTAAAAAAAGAAAATTATCAGTAAATAAAAAAGTCACTTTTAAAAATATTAAAGTTGCAGGAGCATTTCATGGTTGGTTATCGTTAAAAAAACAAAGTAGAATTCCTAGAGTTTTAAAACTTATGCAATTTCCCTGCTTTGATGCATTAAGTTATGCTCACTTTTGTGAAGGTAAAATTGATGCAGTTATGCAATGCCAAAATAAAATTTGGGATCTGCATGCAATAATTCCCATTGTTTCAGCTGCAGGTGGTATTGCTTCCACTTGGAATAATAAAAATGCCAAATATGCTGGTAATGTTTTGTTTTCTGCAAATAAAACTATTCACAAAAAAATTTTGAAACTATTAAAACCAGTTTCTTATTAAGAATTAAGAATTTTTTTAAACTATATTTTTTATTAATCTAAAAACTATAAA
>CACIPT010000018.1 GCA_902588595.1 uncultured Pelagibacteraceae bacterium
GTTTGTTTGGTGTAGGTGGAGGTTTTTTAATGACTCCTTTTTTAATTTTCTTAGGAGTACCTCCCGCATACGCTGTTCCAAATGAAGCAAATAATATTTTAGGTACATCAATTTCAGGTTCTACAACTCATTATCTTAAAGGCACTTTAGATTATAAAATGGGTTTAATGATTGTTGTAGGAGGTGTTGTTGGAACAATTTTAGGAATAATTACATTCTCATATTTTAAAGATATTGGAAAAATTAATATCGTTATTTCATTATCTTATATGTATATCTTAGCAATTATTGGTACAATCATGCTAGTCCAAGGTGTTACTGAGATAGATAGAGCAAGAAGAAAAGTTATTATAAAAAAGAAACTTCATTCACATTATTGGATACATGGATTGCCATTTAGAATGAGATTTAAGAAATCTCAATTATATGAAAGTGCTTTTACTCCAATTATAATTGGGCTTGTTGTTGGATTTATCGCTGCAATAATGGGTATTGGTGGAGCATTCATTTTAGTTCCTGCAATGATTTATATAATTGGAATGCCAACAAGATTAATTCCAGGAACATCATTGTTTGTAACAATTTTTGTTAGTGCAATTGTAACTATTCTTCATGCTTTTAATTATGGATCAATTGATCTTATGCTTGTTATGATATTAATTTTAGGTTCTATACTTGGAGTACAGATAGGGCAAAAAGTAGGTGAAAAAGTTGATAGTTATGAATTTAAAACTATTTTAGCAGTTCTATTATTGTTAGTTGGTATAGCAATTGCATATGATGCATTTTTTGCAGAAAAATCTATTAGATTAGTTAGCGAAAACAATGGAACTCAATCATTAAGTCCATTTGCAAAATTTATTAAAGATATTTCAGTAAACACGCCTATTATTTATGGAATGATTTCTATTATTTTAGCTTTAGTTTTAGGCGTAGGTGCTGCAATTATAAGAAGATTTTTTTCTAACTTAAGAAAAAACATGAAAGCTGCTAAAAGTAAATAATTATTTTTTTAAGCGCTTCTGAATAGTTTAGTCATAATAAATTCTTTATGACCCAGTACCTCAGCACAAGTTAAACGACCGCTAGCAGTTCTTATTGTTGTTTTTATCAACTCATCGCCAGCTTGGTCCATATTCATTTCTCTCTTTAAAATTTTCGAAACATCTAAATCAATATGTTCTTTCATATTAACTGCAGTGCTAGGATTTCCTGTTAATTTAACTACTGGCTCAATAGCATTTCCGATTATATTTCCTTGTCCTGTTGGGAATAAATGAATGTTAAAACCAGCAGCTGCTTGTAAAGTTAAACATTCTCCAGCAGCAGAAGAAGTGTCCATAAAATATAGCCCTGGCCCTTTTTTAGGTTCTTCAGCTGGAGTTAATACATCGATGAATTTTCTTGAACCAATTTTTTGAAAATTACCAAAAGCTTTTTCTTCAATTGTTGTTAATCCACCAGCAATATTTCCTGCAGTTGGTTGGCTTTCTGAAAGATCATTTGTAGCTTCTTTAAGGATAAAATCGTTATAATCACTCCAAGTTTTTGTAAATTTCTTCTGAGCTTCAGGTGTAGCGCCTCTAGTAGCACAAACTTTTTCAGCTCCAGTTAATTCTGAGGTTTCACCAAAACAAAGATGAACTCCTAGTGGTTCTAATTTGTCCATTAAATTACCAACCGCAGGATTAGCTGCCATTCCTGAAGTGGTATCTGACTCTCCACACTTAACTGATATCCACAAATCACTTAATGGACACTCCTCTCTTTGTTTTTCTGAGGCCCACTGTGAAAATTCTTGCGCTTTTTGAGAAGCTTTCATTATTGTTTTAATATCACCCGAACCTTCAATACTAAAACCTTCTACAGGTTTTCCGGTTTTTGCTATTGCATCAACAATTCTTTTAGTCCACTTAGGTTCAATACCAATAACAACACAAGCAGCTACATTTGGATTTTTTCCTGTACCAATCATTGTGTCAAAAAATAATTCTAGGTCTGCTCCAAACTGTAGTCTTCCATAAGCATGAGGTATAGCAAAAGTACCTTTTATATTATTAGCCACTGCTTCAGCACAAGCATTTGAAATATCGTCAACTGGAAGAATCACAACATGGTTTCTTGTACCAACTCTTCCATTTTCTCTTTTATAACCTAAAAAACTTTTTGGTATTTCCATAATATTACCACTTCTTAGTTTTTACATTATGAACATGTACATGTTCACCTTTTTTGATTTCTTTAACAACTTTTCCAATATCATGGCCATATTTTAAGATCGTATCTCCTTCTTTAAAATCAATCATTGCAATTTTATGCCCTAAAGGGATTTCATTTTTAGATTTAATTGTAACAGATTTGTCATTTTCCATAATCCAGCAATTACAGTCTTGATTAGGGGTTATTTTTTCAATAACCACAACACCTACATTGTCTTTTTCATCATGAATAATTATATCTGTACTAGCCATAGTGACAATTTCTTTATTTGAAATTTCTTTGATCTTATATATTAATCATGATCTTAAACAAATAAAAATTTATATATAGAAAGATTTTAGTATGACAAAAATGAATACAGAAGAAGCATTTGTAAAAGTTCTTCAAATGCATGGTATAGAAAACGCCTTTGGAATAATTGGTTCAGCGTTTATGCCTATTTCTGATTTATTTCCTAAAGCAGGTATAACATTTTGGGATGTAGCACATGAAACTAATGGTGGTTTAATTGCTGATGGTTACACTAGAGCAACTGGTAAAATGTCTATGGTCATTGCACAAAATGGTCCAGGCATTACTGGTCTTGTTACACCTATTAAAACAGCTTATTGGAATCATACACCATTACTTTTAGTTACACCACAAGCTGCAAATAAAACTATGGGACAAGGTGGGTTTCAAGAAGTTGAGCAAATGAATTTATTTAAAGATATGGTTTGTTATCAAGAAGAAGTAAGAGACCCTACTAGAATGGCCGAAGTTTTAAATAGAGTAATTGAAAAAGCGATTAGAGGTTCAGCACCAGCTCAAATTAACGTTCCAAGAGACTACTGGACACAAGTTGTCGATATTGAACTTCCACCTATCGTTAGATTAGAAAGACAAGGTGGAGGAGTTGATGCAATAAGTAAAGCAGCAAAATTATTGTCTGAAGCTAAATTTCCTGTAATTTTATCTGGAGCTGGAGTTGTTATTGGGGGAGCTATTGAAGATTGTAAAAAACTTGCAGAAAAATTAGATTCTCCAGTTTGTAGCGGCTATCAACACAATGATAGTTTTCCCGGAAGTCATCCTTTAGCTGCTGGACCTTTAGGATACAATGGTTCAAAAGCAGCTATGCAACTAATTTCTAAAGCAGATGTTGTGCTTGCACTTGGTACAAGATTAAATCCTTTTTCAACTTTACCTGGTTATGGATTAGATTATTGGCCCAAAGATGCAAAAATTATTCAAGTTGATATGAACTCTGATAGAATTGGATTAACTAAAAAAGTCACAGTTGGAATATGCGGTGATGCAAAATTGGTTTCACAACAAATTTTGGAAAAATTATCTTCTAAAGCAGGTGATCAAGGAAGAGAGGAAAGAAAAAATTTAATACATCAAACGAAATCAGCTTGGCTGCAAACATTAACAAGTTTAGATCATGAAGAAGATGATCCTGGAACAGTCTGGAATAAAGAAGCAAGAGAAAGAGATAATGATAGGATGTCTCCAAGACAAGCTTGGAGAGCAATCCAAGCCGCTATGCCTGAAAATGTAATAATTTCATCTGACATAGGTAATAACTGCGCAATAGGAAATGCTTACCCTACATTTGAAAAAGGAAGAAAATATTTAGCCCCAGGTTTATTTGGTCCATGCGGTTATGGTTTTCCTTCAATATTAGGTGCAAAGATAGGATGCCCAAATACACCAGTTATAGGATTTGCAGGAGACGGAGCATTTGGAATTAGCATGAATGAAATGAGTTCTTGCTCAAGAAAAGAATGGCCAAATATTACAATGGTTATTTTTAGAAATTATCAATGGGGTGCAGAAAAAAGAAATTCAATTCTTTGGTTTGATGATAACTTTGTTGGAACTGAACTTGATCCGGAATTAAGTTACGCAAAAATAGCTAATGCTTGTGGATTAAAAGGTGTTGCAGTAAAAACTATGGAAGAAACCACAAAAGCAATTAAACAATCTTGTGAAGATCAAAAAAAAGGAATTACTACTTTTATTGAAGTAATTCTTAATCAAGAATTAGGTGAACCTTTTAGAAGAGATGCTATGAAAAAACCAGTTAAAGTTGCAGGGATAAACAAAGCTGATATGATACCTCAAAAACCTTCAAACTAGTTTTTCTTAATTTATAAAATCATTTAAGTAAGAAAAGTTTTTAAAAAATTTACCATTTGAAGCTGTAGTAGCTCTATTTATCCGACCGTCATCTTTATTTATTAAACTAGGTAAAACTTCTGATATAACACTACTTCCAAATTCCTCACTAGCATCTTGTGGTAGCTCTGAAGGTAAATTATCAACAGCCATAACTGCGATACCTTTACCGCCAAGGTCAATTTCTTTCATTGTATTAATATCAATTGAATAATAAGGTTTTGCGATTGATGTTGATCTAATAGTAGTTGGTATTGCTCCATTAATATCGCAAGTTATATCGCCTATAATTTTTAAATTTTTAAATTCATTAATTTGATTTGAATAAAAAAATTTTGGAAATTTTGGTTCCCAATAATGACAAGCTATTAACATGTCAGTTTCAAATAGATAATTTTTTACTTT
Organism: uncultured Pelagibacteraceae bacterium; assembly: GCA_902588595.1. Taxonomy (GTDB): domain Bacteria; phylum Pseudomonadota; class Alphaproteobacteria; order Pelagibacterales; family Pelagibacteraceae; genus Pelagibacter. Next base: position 4,789 of record CACIPT010000018.1, read on the forward strand.
TGATATTTCTTTGCCATCTTTTTTTTCAATATGCTCTTTTGCTGAAATATTGCAAAAAACTGCTTTGTCGTTTTTATTATTTAAATAATCACTAATTGAAACTTGTTTAATATTTGCCTGTTTTAATAACTCTATAGAACCTTTAGAAGCACGACCGCTTCCAGTAAGTAATATTTTTATTTTATTAAAATTTTGTTTACTAATTAGTTTTTTAATTTCTTTATAGTTATTAATTTCAAAAGCTCTTGGCAGTGACTTCTTATTGAATAATTTTAAATAAAGATTTAATGTGTTGTAAGTACCAATAATACCTGCAAACCTACCAAATCCTAGATATCTATAAGCTTCTCCTGAAATCTCTCTTATATTTTCATAATCAATTAGTGTTATTTTTTTTTTTATAATTTCTCTTAAAAGTTCTTTTTTATATATAATGGCTTCATCTTTTATAGTTTGACCAATATATTGACGAACTTTACTTGTGTGTGAAAAAAACAAATAAGTTTTATTTTTAATAAGCGATGATATATCGACTTCTTTTACTCCAAAAATGATATTGGCTGAACTTAAATCATCTGTTATCTGAGCACCAGCTTTTTGATAATCTTCATCTTTAAAACATCTTCTATTTGATGGTTGAACTATTATTTTTATATTAGAAAATTTATTTAATATTATTGATACTTGAGCGGGAGAAAGGGGTGTTCTATTTTCATCAATTCTAGCTTCCCTAAGAAGAGCTAAAGTAATTATTTTATTTTTCATGATTAATTTAATTAATATATTTTAGATTGTTTTATGAAAAAATTAAAGCAAGAACAGAATTACAATGTTTAAAAATTTGTTTCAACGCACATAGCTATACCCATACCTCCACCAATACAAAGTGTTGCTAAGCCTTTCTTAGATTTTTTTTTTTTCATCTCGTGTAGTAATGTTACAAGAATTCTAGCTCCAGATGCGCCAATTGGATGACCAAGAGCAATAGCTCCACCATTAACATTTACAATTTCTTCTTTTATACCTAATTCTTTAATAACAGCTATTGATTGGGCTGCAAATGCTTCATTAGACTCAACTAAATCTAAATCATTAATGTCCCAACCAGCTTTTTTTAATGCTGATTTAGAGGCAGGTATTGGACCTGTTCCCATTAATTTTGGATCAACGCCACTTTGAGACCATGAAACAATTTTAGCAATTGGCCTTAAACCTTTATTTTTTGAAGTTTTATAATTCATTAAGGTTACTGCTGCTGCACCATCATTTAATCCAGATGCATTTCCAGCAGTCACAGTTCCATTTTTTTTAAAAACTGTTTTTAAATTTGCTAATTTTTCTAAATTTGTTTCTGATCTGGGGTATTCATCTTTGCCAAAAATTTTTTTATCTTTTAATTTAATTGGAACTATTTCATCTTTAAATTTATTTTCTTCAATAGCTTTTATTGCTTTTTTTTGAGAGTTAAGAGCAAAATTATCCTGATCATTTCTATTTATCTGGTATTTTTCTGCAACATTTTCTGCAGTTACACCCATATGATAATCATTGTATGCATCTATTAAACCATCAACGAGCATTGTGTCTTTTAATTTTTCATCACTTAAATTTTTTTCCATTCTATAATTTAGGTAGTGAGGAGCATTGGTCATACTTTCTTGTCCTCCTGCAATAACAATATTAGTGTCATTTAATTTTAAAGAATTAAAACCCAAAGTTACCGCGGCTAATCCTGATCCACACACTTGATTTATTGTTGTTGCGGTTTTATCATTATCTATACCTGCTTTAATTGCCGCTTGTCTTGCCGGATTTTGTCCACATCCAGCTTGCAATACTTGTCCTAAAATAACAGTGTCAACTTCTGAACCATTTAGATTGGAGTGCTCCATGCATTTTTTAATTACCGTAGTTCCAAGTTCTGTTGCCTTATGATCCTTCAAACTTCCTTGAAATGAACCTATTGGAGTTCTAAAAGCTGACGTTATTACAATATCTTCATCACTATTCATAATTATTCAATACACAATTAATACTATATAATATAGGTATAAATTTTAAGATGAATAAAAAATTACTAAACTACCTACTATTTTTAATTATCGCATTAATTCTATTATATTTTGCTAGAAATAATTATAAAGAATTCAATATTAATAAGGCAATATCTGCTTGCATTTTAGCTCAAAAACAAACTTCAACTAATTTTGATAAAGATTTAGTAAAGAAAAAATGTGAGGAAGATATTAAAAAAAGTCTTAATTAAAGAACAACTAAATCTAGTTTTTGTTTGCCTAATCTCTCATTACCATTGTCGGTCACTAGATATGTTTCACCTAAATTCATTGCTAATTGATTTTCAGAGTCCATTAAAATCATGTGCATAAAAAATACCATTCCAGTCTTTATAATTAAAGGATTTCCAGTAAAAATCATTGGTGGAACGTCCATCCAGGTTGGGGCAAAAGTTGCACCTAATGAATAACCACAAGCATTCATTCTTGATTTATTGTAACCATGATCATCCAAAGTTTTTGCATGAGCATCAAATAATTCGCCAACTTTGTTTCCAGGTATAAGTTTTTTTTCACAATTACTTAATGCATCAACGCAAGCTTCATGCATTTTGTAATGTTTTTGATCAGCTTTCCCTATAGGTATAGTTCTCATTAATGCTGAATGATAATGTTTATAAGTTCCGGCCCATTCTATAGTTAATTGATCTACATTTGACAAAATTCTTTTTTCTGCCTGATATCTGCAAAGAAGTGCATTGTGACCTGATCCTATTACAAATTCATTTCCAGGATAATCTCCACCGCCTGCAAAAATAACTCTTTGCATTTCTGCTAAAATTTTTCCCTCGTCAGCACCTACTTTTACTGTTTTCCATGCAGATTCTAAAGCATTATCAGCAAGCTTTGCAGCTTTTTTAATATAAAGTACTTCTTGATCTGATTTTATTACTCTTAAGTGTGAAACTAATTCAGATTTATCTTTTAAGTTAGCAAAATCTTTTAATGACTCGTTGAGCTTTATAGTATTTCTGCCTGTCAAACCATAAGAGTCATACTCAATACCAATATTTTTTCCTTTAAGTTTAAGATCTATTAATATGCTCTTTAATAAGTCAGATGGACTAGAACTTTCTTTATCTTCCCAAATTATTATATTTTTTATATTTGATGTATTTTGAGCTTGTCTTAGGTCTGGAGCTCTCGTTAATAGAATTATTTCGCCATCATCTTTCAATATTAAAGTCTGAAAAAAAACGAATCCAAATGAGTCATAGCCCGTTAACCAATACATAGACTCTTGCTTAAACATTAAAAGAGCATTTATACTTTGCTCTTTCATAGAATTAATAACTTTCAATTTTCTAGACGCGAATTCTTCTTTTGAAAAATGCAAACTCATTATTTAATATTTAATACTGTTGCTGGATCTAATCTTGTGTCAAACCAATTTAACCTAACATCTAAATGTGGACCAGTGGATCTTCCACTAGATCCAACAGTTCCTATTATATCTCCTTGTTTTACGATATCACCTTTTTCAACAAAGATTTCATCTAAATGCATATATAAAGTTGAGATTCCATGTCCGTGATCAAAAATTAAAGTTGCACCTGTAAAATATAAATCGTTTTCTGCCAATGTAACAATGCCATCTGCCATGGCTTTTATTGGTGTTCCAAGGTCGCCAGCAAAATCAATTCCATAATGTGGCCATCGCGGTTTTCCATTTAATATTCTTTGGCTTCCATAGATACCAGTGATTATTGCATTTTCTAATGGTAAAATGAATTTATCTTTAAAAAAATCTAAATCAGAATTTATCTCTCTTGCTTTAGCGATAAGTTTATTTTCATTTTTAATTCTTTCATAGACTTCTTCAGGAGGAGTTACTTTTTTTTCTTCAAGTCCATCAATTCTTTGGATGTTGTATTTTCTTTTTTGAACTTTTTTAATAATTTTATTTGTATTTCCATCTTTTTTAATTCTGATTACAACGTCATATTTTCTTTCTCTATCCAATCCAAATGCAAAATATCCATCTTTAGAAACTTTTACTTTTATTTTATCTATGATGACAGTAGAATCTGGGTCAGTTTTACCTATAATATAATGTCCTTGGATAAATTTACCATTAAACTCAACAGCATAAGATTTAAACGAAATAAAAAAAATTAATAAAAAAAATTTAATTATTTTGCAGTCCATCCGCCATCTACTAGTATAGAAGTTCCATGAATCATTGAAGCAGCGTCAGATGCTAAAAAAACAACAGTGGATGCTATTTCTGACATTTCTGCAAATCTACCAAGTGGAATGTTATTTAAAGTTTCTTTTTTAAATTTTTTGTTTTTCAGAAATTTTTTTGTCATTGGGGTAACGACAAATGTTGGTGCCACTGCATTTACTCTTATATTGTATTTTGCTAGGTCTACAGCCATACCTTTTGTTAGACCTTCTAAGCCCCATTTATTCATATTATAGACACTTCTTATTGGCCCTCCAACATGCCCCATTTGAGACGACATGTTAATAATAGAGCCTCCAACTTTCTTACGATTTTTTAATTTCATCATTTTGATTGCACATAATTGGGCAATATTAAATGTAGCTATAGTATTAACCTTAACAAGATATTCCATATTTTTTGTTTTAACTTTTGTAAAGTGTTCAGGGATATTATTTCCAGCATTATTAACCAAAATATCAATTCTTGTTTGTTTGTTTATTATAGTTTTGATTTCATTATAATTAGTAACATCACATGCATAAGATTTACATTTTACCTTTAATTTCTTTATAATTTTTGAAAGACCATCAAGGTCTTTTTTTGTTCGACTAACAATAATCAAATTACATCCTGCTTCTGCAAGAGCAATAGCACAAGCTCTACCTAAACCTTTGCCAGCTCCTGTTACTAGTGCATATTTATTTTTTAGATTATATTTTTTTAAATACATTTTTATAAGAATAGTTTTAAATCAGTATAGATCAATTCAATTGCCACTGCTAGTATTGCGAATAATCCAATCCAACCTATCCAAGTATATTTTTTAATCCATCCAGATATTAAAGTTGCAGCAGTTGCCATTAAAGCTATAGATAAAACTAGACCAAAAACAAGAAGCCAGTAATGATCTTTTGCAGCGCCCGCAACTCCCAATACATTATCAAGACTCATTGTAAAATCTGCAATTAAAACTGTCCATATCGCTTTCCAAAAACTAGAATTATCTACTTTTATTTTTTCATTATCTGTTGAAGATTTTTTAATTACATCAGTATAAAGTTTGTAGCAGATATATAATAGTGCTAGACCACCAATTAATCTTAATCCTGTTATTTGTAGCAAATAAGCAGTTAGAAGAGTTAATATAATTCTTAAAATTACAGCTCCACCAATTCCCCAAAAAATAATTTTTTTTCTTTGATCGGACGGGAATTGCGAAGCAACCATTCCAATTATAATTGCATTATCACCAGCTAAAACTAGATCGATAAATACAATTTGAGAAAAAATAATTATTTGTTCATTCATGATTTGCTATCTTCTATTATCATGTCTGCTGCTTTTTCGGCAATCATAATAGTTGGTGCATTAGTATTCCCTGAGGTTATATGAGGCATAACTGAAGCATCAACAATCCTTAAGTTTGACAAACCATGCGCAACAAGTCTGTCATTAACAACAGAATTTTCATCCTTACCCATTCTGCAAGTGCTCACAGGATGAAATATTGTGTTAGCAAATTTTCCAGCTTCTGTTGCAAGTGATTCATTATTGGTAATGCTAATACCTGGTCTTAATTCTTCAGGTTCATATGGTTTGTATGCTTTTGAATTCATAACTATGTTTCTAACAATCTTAATTGATTTACCCGCAATATCTCTATCTTCATCTGTAGATAAATAGTTCATTTTTATTTTTGGAGAAATTCTTGTGTCAGGAGATTTTAGCTCAATCGATCCTCTGCTAGTGGGTCTAACATTTGTAATAGTTGGAGTAAAAGCAGGAAATTTATGAAGAGATGATTTTCCTAATAAATCAGTACTAGCTGGAGATAAATGAAACTGTAAATTTGGAGTTTCAAGATGAGGATCACTTTTTATGAAACCACATCCATAACTTGCTCCAACTGCCAAGGGTCCTTTTCTAAATAAAAAGAATTTTAGTCCAGTTAATACTTTTTTTGAGAGGCTATAATAAATGTCATTTAACGTTTCTAAGTTCTTTATTTTATAAACTGGCCTAAGCATTAAATGATCTGTAAGATTTGCACCTACTTCAGAATGATCTATAATTACATCTACGTTGTTATCTTTTAAAAGTTTACCAGGACCAATACCCGAAGCTTGTAAAATATGTGGAGAGCCTATTGTACCAGCACTTAAAATTATCTCCTTGTTTGTTTTGACTGAAAATAATTCATTATCAATCCAGTAATTGACATTAGTTGCTTTTTTATTTTTAAAATCAATATTTTTTATATGAGCATTAGTAATAATTTTTAAATTTTTTCTTTTTTTAACAGGATTTAAATATCCAACTGCTGTACTGCATCTAAAACCATTTTTAACGGTGAAAGGAAAATAACCCATTCCTTCGTTATTGCCGGTGTTGAAATCTTCTGTTTTTTTATAACCAAACTCTTCTGCAGCTTCTAAAAATAAATCTAATACTTTGAAAGTTGCTCTAATTTTTTCAACTTTTATAGGGCCACCAGAACCATGGAATTCATTTTCTCCAAATTGAAAATCTTCAGATTTTTTAAAATAAGGTAATACATCTTCCCAAGACCAACCTACGTTTCCCAATTGTCTCCAATAATTATAATCATTTGACTGTCCTCTTATATAAAGCATTCCATTGATTGAAGAACTCCCACCTAGAGTTTTTCCTCTTGGATAAACCATTTTTCTATTATCGCAATTTGGTTCTTTTTCTGTATTAAAACACCAATCAGTTTTAGGATTGTGCATGGTTTTAAAATATCCACCAGGAATGTGTATCCATGGGCTATTATCTTTTCCTCCTGCTTCAAGAAGTAAAATTTTATGATTAGGATTTGTTGATAATCTGTTAGCCAGTACACAACCAGCTGATCCAGCTCCAATAATTATATAATCAAAGTTATCCATTAGTTTAGAATGCTTATAATGATTAAAATGAAAAATTCCAGCAATACCAGCACTATTAAGCTCAAGATTTAATATATTTATACTTGTTTTAAATTTTATTTTTGAGAGACTTTCTTTTTTAAAAAAACAAAGAGAGGGAAAATTAAAATGAAGAAAATCATTTCAATGATATTTGCTGTTTGTTTAGTTCTTGGTTTTACATCAATTGCTAATGCAGCAAAAACTTTAAAGTGCCAAACTGTTATCAGTGCTAAGGCTGATGAAGTTGTTATGTTAAAAGACTTCACAGACACAGTAACAGCTTTAACAGGTGGCTCACTAAAATTTGAAATCATGCCCGCTGGAACAGTAGTTGGAGTTAAAGAAACTCTAGATGCTGTTGACAAAGGTTTGATCGACTGCGGTTTTGCTTGGACACACTATTGGTCAGGAGATCACCCTGCAGCAATGTTATTCGGTTCACCGGTAGCAGGAGCAGGAGTAGGAATTGACAATATAGCATTCTTATCATGGTTCCAATATGGTGGTGGAAAAGAGTTATACGATCAACTTTGGTCAGAAATGGGAAGAGACATAAAAGGATTTATGTTGCAACCAGTTGGACCAGAAGCTTTAGGTTGGTTTCCAAAACCAATTAAAGATATGAATGACTTTAGAACTTATAAGTTTAGAACTCCTCCGGGAATTCCAGGACAAACTTATAAAGATATCGGTATAGCATCTGTAGCTATGGGAGGTGGAGATATTCTTCCAGCTCTTCAAGCAGGAACTATCGATGCTGCTGAATGGTGCTGTCCAAAACCTGATTTAGTATTTGGTTTTTACAAAGTTCTAAAACATTATTACTTACAAGGCTTACACCAAGTAGTGGTTAATGCTGATTTTTACATGACTGGAAAAACTTACGATAAGTTAACTGATCATGAAAAAAAATCTCTTGAAGTTGCAGCTAATGCATCTTTGGCAAAATCTTTAAGCTACAGAATATATGAAAATGGTAAAGCTCTTGCTGAGTTAACAACTAAGCATGGTGTTATATTAGAAGACACTCCTACAGATTATTTTAAGGAGTATATGGCAGCAGCTAAAGCTACTTTGAATAAAAATGCAGCTAAAAATGCATTTTTCAAAAAAGTTTGGGACTCACAAAAAGCTTTTGCTGATATAGCTGTACCATTCTGGAGTGGAGCTCAAATGTCTAATGCGAAGCTAGGAATGGCTCACGCGGCGACATTGAAGTAATATAGTTTTAATATAAAACTATAATCAAATTATAATAAAGCGGACTTATTAAAGTCCGCTTTATTTTTTTGGGGATTTTATGTCAGAAGAACCAGGTAAATTAGATATTTCAGATGAAATGATTGCCGAAAGGCGAGAAGGCTCAAGTAAAATGCCTGATGACATGCCTAAATGGATGGCAAAATCTATTACTTCAATAGATAAATTTAGCAAAATAACTGGCAATATTGTTTGCTGGATTTTGATCCCATTAATTTTAGCAATGACATACGAGGTTTTTGCAAGAAAATTATTTTTAGCTCCTACAATTTGGGCTTACGATATTAGTAGATTTCTTTATGGCGCTTTATTTATGCTAGGCGCTGGCTATGCACTTTCAAAAGGAGTTCATATAAGAGCAGATTTTTTATACAGAAATTTTAAAGTTAAAAATCAAGGTTTAATTGATTTCGTTTTATATATTTTATTTTACTTCCCAGGATTAATTGTTTTTCTTTATATGACAACTGGATTTCTCCAAGAGTCAATCATGAGAGGTGAGAGAGGAATGGACACTACTTGGATGCCATATATGTGGCCAATCAAATCATGTTTGTGGTTTGGTATTGTTTTTCTTTTAATTCAAGGAATTTCAGAATTATTTAAAAGTTATTATGCAATGACCAAAGGAAAGTGGCCGGGTAACGAATGATTGCTGAATTTATTGATCCAGCCATATTAGGTTTTATTTTAATTGGAGTAATGCTTTTTTCTATATTTGTTGGTTTTCCAATTTCTTTTACTTTAATATTTTTAGGTTTTGTCTTTGGTTATTTGGGTTTTGGAAAACTTGTTTTTTATTTAATGACCTTACAGTTTTCAATGGTTATGACAGAGCAAACATTAGCCGCCGTGCCACTCTTTGTTTTTATGGGTATCATGATGGAGCAAGCTGGTTTAATGGAAAGATTATTTTCAGCTTTTCAACTAATGTTAGCTAAAGTTAGAGGATCTTTATATTACGCCGTGCTTTTTGTTTCGGTAATTTTTGCTGCAGCCACAGGTATAGTTGGTGCGTCTGTTACAATTTTAGGAATTATGGCAGCAAAATCTATGAACAGGTCGGGCTATAACGTTAGATTGGCAGCAGGAACAATTACAGCAGGAGGAACTTTAGGAATTTTAATTCCTCCAAGTATTATGCTTGTTGTAATGGGTCCTATAATGGAAATTCCTGTGATTGATTTATTTGCAGCTGCTATCATACCTGGAATTCTACTTGCTAGTTTATATGCAGCTTACACCACTATTAGATGTATGATGGATCCTAAATTAGGTCCACCATTACCTGAAGATATGAGAGCAACAAGCATGAAAGATGTTTGGGTTGAATTTTTTCTTGGTTTAGTTCCACCTGCTGCATTAGTTTTCTCAGCTCTTGGAAGTATACTTTTAGGCTTTGCTACACCAACAGAAGCTGCTGGCTGTGGTGCAATGGGAGCATTACTTTTGTCTCTTGCTTATAAGAAATTAACTCTATCAAAATTACAAGATGCTTTAGTAAAAACTTTAGAAATATCTGCATTAATTATGGTTTTGGTTGCTGCTTCCAATTTTTTTGGTGCAGTGTTTGCCCGCCTAGGAACACCAATGCTACTTACTGAATTTTTATTATCATTGGAAATGAATAGATATTTAATTTTAGCAATAGTTATGGGTGTAATTTTTTTATTAGGATGGCCTTTAGAGTGGGTTCCAATCGTTATGATTATAGTGCCAATAATATTACCATTGATTGAAGCTTTAGGATTTAATTTAACCTGGTTTGCAATACTAGTAGCTGTTAATTTGCAGACCGCCTGGCTTTCTCCACCAGTAGCACTTTCAGCATATTTTTTAAAAGGTGTTGTTCCAGAATGGGATTTAAAAGATATTTATCTTGGAATGATGCAATTTATGGTACTTCAAATTATTGGATTAATAATAATAATAATCTTCCCTAAAATAGTGCTTTGGTTGCCAACTGTCTTATATGGACAGTAATTTATATTGGTTTAATATAAAGAAGTGATTCAACAAAAAAAAAAATCAAATCTAATGAACTGGGAGATTGTCTCAGTAAATCCTAATAATAAAATTTGGAATTGGAAAGATTTATTTTGTTTTTGGGGATTAAACATACAAAGTATTATTGGTTTTTCCTTAATTGCATCTTTGTACATAGTTTATCAATTAAACTTTTTTGTAGTATTGGCTGGTTCTGTAATAGGTTCATTGCTTGTATATTTTTTTTCAAACTTAATTGGAAAACCTTCTCAAAAACATGGAATTCCATTCCCAGTTTTTTTAAGGCTTTCAATGGGGGTATATGGAGCACGATATGTAGCTATATTAAGAGGTTTGGTTGGAGTTTTTATGTTTGGTGTACAAACATACTTCATATCAAAATCAGTAGGCTATCTAATTCGAATTAGTTTATTTTCAATAGATAGTGCAATTTTAGATAAAGATATATTTTTATTATTTTTTATGGGAATGAACAGCATTGATTGGTTCTCATTAATATTTACTTTTTGGATCCAATATTTACTATTTAGCAATGGCCAAAGATTAATTAAAGCAATAATTAATTTTTCAGCTTTATTTGTTTATTTAGGATTAATTATTTTTTTTATGATTTTAATTTCTGAAAATTATAATGAGATAAAAAGTTCATTTATCGATCTATTTCAAAATAATGATGTTTATAATAAAGAAAATTTAATAGCATTACTTTCGGTTGCTGGAACTTTTTTTGCATACTTTTCAATTATAATTGTAAATTTTGGAGATTTTTCCAGATATGCTAAAAATGAAAGTGATGTAAATAAAGGTAATTTAAGTTTATTTTTGAATTTAATAATTTTTTCTTTTTTGGCAATTTCTCTGGTTTTAGGATCCAGTATTGTTTTTGAAAAAAATTTAATGACTATAGATAGAATATTAACTAATCCTACTGATATAATTGGAAAGTTTGATAACACTTATTTAACTTTCATAGCACTATTGTTTATATTAGTTGCATCAGCTTCAACTAATTTAGTTGCAAATTATATTCCATCACAAAATTCGATTATTAATTTTTTTCCAAACAAATCGAGTTTAAGAAGTTCAGGATTGATAATTGTTTTTTTAGGAATAATACTTGCAGTTTTTTGGGATCCAATTCTTAGCAAAATAGGAATTTTATCTTTCATTGATACTATAGGTTCATTTTTTGGACCAATAGCAGGAGTTATGCTTATTGATTACTATTTTATAAAAAACAAGAAAGTTATTAATAAAGATATTTTTTCATCTAACAAAGACGGCGCTTATTACTACTCAGGTGGGTGGCAAATTAAATCTATATATTCTTTATTTATTGGTTTTATTTTTGCTTCAGCAACAATATGGAACGCAGAACTTAGGTTTTTACAACCTTTTTCTTGGATTATAGGTGCAGTTTTTTCTTCAATAACTTATTATCTATTAGCAAGTAAATAATATTTGTATGCATCAATTTGATCTAAAAAATAGAACAGCAGTTATTACTGGTGGAGCTCAGGGTTTTGGTCTTGATATAGCAAAAAAATTTTTATCTTCAGGATCTAAAGTTTTCATATGGGACATCGATGAAAAAGAATCATTAAAAGCTATTAAAGAAATTAACAATAAAAATTTAAATTATAATGTTGTTGATGTAACTAACTTTGATCAAATTCAAAAAACTGTTAACGACATAACTTCAAATAATAAAATTGACATATTGATTAATAATGCTGGCATTACTGGACCAACAGCCGAGCTTTGGAATTACAATATAAAGGATTGGAATTCTATTATAGATATTAATTTAAACGGTACTTTTTATTGTTGTAAATTAATAGTTCCCCATATGATGAAAAATAATTATGGAAGAATTGTAAATATTGCTTCTGTTGCAGGTAAAGATGGTAATGCAAATGCTAGTGCATATAGTTCTGCTAAAGCTGGAGTTATAGGTCTTACTAAATCTTTAGGGAAAGAATTAGCAAAATATAATATAGCAGTAAATGCTATCACACCAGCTGGAGCAAAAACAAGAATCTTAGATCAAATGTCGAAAGAACATGTACAATGGATGCTTTCAAAAGTACCCAGAGGACGCTTTTTAGAAATAAATGAACTTTCTTCAATGGTTTGCTGGTTGTCATCTGAAGAAAATTCTTTTTCAACTGCAGCTATATTCGATATAAGTGGTGGCAGATCTACTTATTAAATTAAAAATAGCTTATGTTAAAAATTTTTAATTATGTTTTAATAATTTTTATATTCTCTTTTAATTCAGCTTTAGCTGAAAGGGTTAATGTATTCGAATTTACAGAAGATGAATTTTCTACATTGAAAGTTAGAAAAGTAAGAGGAGCCGACAAAAAAACACATTATTCTCTAGGAAATAACGAAAATGGAAAATTTATACGTGCAGAAACAAATAGTTCTGCCTCTGGACTGGGTAAAGAAATTAAGATTAATTTAAAAGAAACGCCTTATCTTAATATAACTTGGAAAATTGAAAAAGACTTATACGGTATAGATGAAAGCAGTAAAAAAGGTCACGATTATGCAGCTAGAGTTTTTGTAGTAAAAAAAACTGGAGCTACACCACTTTCAAATAGAGCTATGAATTATGTTTTTTCTAGTAACAATGATGTAAATACTTATCATCAAAGTCCATTTACCAAAAAATCAATAGACTATGTTTTGTCAACTACAAAAGAAAATTTAAATGAATGGGTAACTGTAAAAGTAAATGTGAGAGATCATTTCAAAAAATTTCATAATTTAGATTTAGACGAAATTAATGGTGTTGCTATAATGTCTGATACGGATAATTCTGAACTAAAATCAATAGCTTATTATCAAAATATATATTTTTCATCTAATTAGCTAAAGTTTGAAATATTTTTTTAAACCAAAGCTTATACAAGAAAGAATTATTGCAGCTAAAACGTCTTCTATAGGTTTTGCCATTGGGTAACCAAAATTCCAAAGAATTACTCCTATTAACCAAATTATATAAACTTTCATTAACTTACATTACTATTTATTAAGTTAATTTTAAAACTTTTTTAAATAAAGAAGTCATTTTTTTTTCATCAATTCTGCCAGTATTAACATTTCTAGGACTTGGATGATAACATCCTATTAATATTTTTTGATCTGGTAATTGATATTTTGTTCCGTGGCCAAATATGAAATCTTTATTTTTTAAAAAATAAGTTTCTTTATAAAATTGAATGCAAGCATCAAAGGCTATTTTACCTAAAGCAATAATAATTTTAACATTTTTTAGTAAATCTATTTCTTCTTTAAAATATTTAAAACAGGTTCTAAGTTCTACAAAAGTAGGCTTATCTCCAGGTGGCACACACTTTAAAGCCGTTGTGATATATGAATTGTAAAGTTTTAAACCATCATTTTTATTTTCTGAAGTTGATTGATTAGATATTTTGGCTTTATGCAAGCATTTGTATAAAAATTCTGCAGATCTATCTCCCGTAAATACTCTACCAGTTCTATTTCCTCCGTGTGCAGCTGGTGCGAGGCCAACTAATAGAATTTTGCCTTTTAAATCACCAAATCCAGTTATTGGTTTTCCCCAGTATTTTTCATTTATATATTGTTTTCTTTTTTTTTTAGCAATTTTTTCTCTAAATTTTTTTAATCTTTTGCATTTTTTACATTCGACGATTTTTTTGTTTAGATTTATAAATTGACTATTTAAAGTCATTCTTTTATTTCAGATTTTGTTTTTTAAATAATGAAATGCCACTTTTTAGCTTATGATTATAAGATTCTTTAAAACTTTCTAATTGCCAACCTTTTAATCTATTTTCAATTTTTAAGAGATTGTTTTTTTTCCATTCATCAGTAGTTTTTTCATCTTTCCACATTTTTTTATCTTCATTACTTCTTCCGCAACCGTAACAATAACCAGTCACTGGATCTGTCTTACAAATACTTATACAAGGTGAAACAATCATTTTTTTTAATATTTATCATGTTTTACACTATTATTCTAATTGGACAAATAAGATCTATAATATATAAAATATTTTAAATTGGGCGAGTGGCGGAATTGGTAGACGCGTTGGTCTTAGGAACCAATAGTGCAAACTGTGAAGGTTCAAATCCTTTCTCGCCTACCAAAATATTTTATGAAAGTTACAATAGAAAACAAAAAAGGCTTAAATAAAGATTTAAAAGTTTTTATAGATAAAAAAACTATTTCTTCATATATGGATGAAAAATATGAAGAGGTTAAAAACACAGTAACACTTAAAGGCTTTAGACCAGGAAAAGTTCCAAAAGAAATTTTAAAAAAACAATTTGGACAAGCAATATTCGGTGAAGTTTTAGATAAAGTCTTAAAAGACACTAGCACAAAAGCTCTCCAAGAAAACAAAATAAAGCCTGCCGGTCAACCTAAAATAGATTTAAAAACTTACGGTGAAGATAAAGATTTAGAATATATAATTTCAGTAACTGAGATGCCAAAAGTTGATATTAAAAGTTTGCAAAATATTAAATTTGATGAATTCAAAGTAAAAATTGATGAAAAAGAAACAGAAAAAAGAATTAAAAAAATATCAAAATCTCAAAAAAATTTTGAAGAAGTAGATCCAGCAAAGGTAGCTAATGAAGGTGACCTTGTTGTTTTTGACTATAAAGCAACTGTTGATGGAGATAAATTTAAAGGAAATGAAGGCAAAAATACTCAATTAGAGATTGGAAAAGATTTGTTTATTA
>CACIPT010000019.1 GCA_902588595.1 uncultured Pelagibacteraceae bacterium
ATATGGCTATCATTTTTTCTAGTTTCTTTTGATTTAAGATTTTGTTCTAAAAAAGAAATCCTTTTTTTTTTATAAAGTTCTAATTCTTTCTTTATAAAACCATTTTGTTTAATTCTTTCTAATTCGGTTAGTATAGATTTTAAACCCTCTTTAATTTTATTTTCTTTAATTAAACCTCCGATTAAAAAAACGTCAGTTTTTGATGTTAAAGAAAATTTATTTAAAATAGCTATATCGTAATTTATTTTTTCTTTATCATTTAATCCATCAAACCTATCATTAACTATATCCATTATTAGTGTATATACTGCGTTAGTTCTAGCATTTCTTATAGTATCAAGTTTTAGTTTTTTGTTTTTATTTCTGATTGTAAATAAAATATTTGTTTGCTCTTTATCAGATTGATTTAAAAAAATTGTTTCATTATATTTTGGCAGCAGTGTATTCGGAAGAGATCTGTTAGACTTATTTTCAAGTTTACTAAAATTTTTCTCAATAATTTTTTTTACATAATTAGGATCAAAGTCTCCAACTGCTATAATCCCCATTAGATTTGGTCTATACCAATCATAATAAAAACGTTTAGCGGTTTCGTAAGAGAAACTTCTTATAATTTCCATATCACCAATTGGCTGTCTCTCAGCAAATTTACTATTTTTATATAAATATTCTTGAAATTCATTATAAAGCCTTTTGCTTTTTCCTAAATCAGATCTCCATTCTTCCTCAACAATTTCTCTTTCTTTATCAAATGATGCGTCTGTTAAAGATGCATGCCCTACCATTTCTGATAATATGTTTATTCCTTTTTCTATATTTGAAATATTTTCAGTAGGTATTTCCATCTTATAGGTTGTTGTTTCATAGCCTGTACTAGCATTGTAATCCGAACCAATTTGCAAACCAATCGAATTTAAATATTCATCAATTTTATTTTTAGGATAATTTTTTGTTCCATTAAAAACCATATGTTCAATTAAATGAGCTAGGCCTAATTGATCATCATCCTCCATCAATGATCCTGCTTTCAAAATTAAGTGTATACTTGCTTTTTTTTTTGGTTTTAGATTTTGTTTAATATAATAAGTAAAATTATTATCTAATTTTCCATAAATAATTTCTTTGTTTAATTGAAGTTTGCTATTTAAATCTAATTCATTTGTTTGTGATGTATTGCACCACAACAAACCCAGAACCAAGATCCCTAAAAGTTTTTTCACAATAAAATTTTACCAAAAATCTCTGAAATTAACCATTTGATTTATCTCAACTATTTCTAGTTTCATTTCTAGTTTGTTGCTTAATTTGATGAATCTTTAAGCGAATTATTTTTTATGAATTTTAAATTGTCCGCATAACTAGTGTAATGTAGTGTGATGTAGTGTGAGGTAGTGTGTCCCTCTAATGCCGCAAATAATCACCAGCTTCCTGAATAATTTTCCACAGTTTACTTGCGTTTTCTTTATTCACACAACTTCATTTGTTGTTTTATCTCTTAATCGTCTAGTTTTTTTTGGTCTGTTTGATATCGAAGGTTTCTAGTCTAGATGTTAGTTTTTCTTCTAATATCTGGTTTTCCTTTTCTATTAATCTATCTTTTTCTTTTTTTTTTAATTTTTCAAATTTTAAAATTTCTTCTTCTCTTTCTAATTTCACCTGTTGATCAAATTTAGCCTCCCATTCCTTTATTCTGATTTCTTCTTGATCTATTTGTTTTTGTTCTTCTTGTTTTTTAAGTTTAAGCTCTTTGTATTTTTTTCTACTTTCTTTCTTGTCTTTTTGTGTTTGTTCTTCTTCTCTTATTTTTAGATCTATATCTTTTCTTTTTTGTTCTTCTTTTATTAGCATTAGCTCTTTATCTTTTTTGCTTTGATCAAAGTCCTTGCGCCTCAGGTCAGCATCTTTTAATCTTAAATCTTTATCTCTATTTCTTTGATCTTCGTCTTTTAGCTTTAACTCTTTCTCTTTTTGTTTTAATTCCTCTTCTAATAATCTTAATTTGGCCTCTTCTTTTTCAATATTATCTTCTCTTAATTTTAATTTTTTATTTTCTTGAACTAATCGTTTGGTCTTTTCTCTTTCTTCAAGTTTAATTTCTCTTAAACGCTCACTTTCTTTTTGTTTTTTATATTCTTTATAAAATTTAGTAAATGCATAAGGAATTTTTTCTAAGCCAATTCTCTTTTCATCTTTTCTAGTTTTGGTTTTTCTCTTTTTTTTTGCCATTCTTTTTTTTAAAATATGATTCAAACAAAATTCAACCCAAGATTCAAGACAATGATAGTTGTTAATGCTTATATTGGTTTACAACTTTAAATTGATTTATTTTATTATTGATTTATTTCTAAATTCTATTGTGTAACTTTAACTTTTTGTGTTAGGAAGTGGAGATTTTAGCTTTTTTGCAAATGCAGTGCTTTCAATCAACAAACGCTGAACTAAGATCCCTAAAAACTTTTTCATGATTAAAATTCTATCACACGAAAAACAATATTATTATTAATTTTGCTTAAAATGGACAATAAAGTGTTGAAAATACTGGAAAATTAATGCTTTTAAATACCTAAAGCATGTTTAATGTCTAGCCAATGCCGATTGATTCGGCTTATAAAAACAAAGAAGGGAGCTAACATGAAAGTGTTACAAGGATTAACAGGAACGATAGCAAGTCTAACTAATGTTGTTATTGCTTTGCTAGGTCTAGGTATCGTTGTTTCTCTACTTGGTGGAAACGTGCCATTTGTAGGTGGAGTAGCAGGTAATATCGTTGATTTAGTTCAAGGTTTGGGTGATGCCGGTATAGTTGGTTTAGTAGCCGCTATTATCATTCTTAACTTGTATAAATAAATATAGTTATAATTAGCATTCCCTCTATAGTTGCTAATAAAAAAAAATCCCTAATCTGCGTAGGAGAGAGAGATTAGGGATTTTTTGAAAGGATATAAATGAATAGTTGGATTTCTAAGATTTCAAGTTATTTAAATAAGTTTCTTGAATTGGGAGTTCTTTTATTGGGTGTGTCAGTAATTGCCGAGATATTGTTTGGACCTAATGTAGCTTTTTTTGGTTCACAGGTTACGAATAATTTGATTAATCTGCTTAATAATCTAGGAGAGCAAGGAGTTGCTGCGCTAATAATTGTTTTTGCGGTAATATTTGTTTACAGAAAATATTTAAAATAAGTGCAAGTTTTCTAAACAATTTTTAATTTTTCGCTTGTTCTGTTTGGTTACTATCTAAATTTGCGGGTGTGTCAGGATCTAATTCTAATCCAGCAGGAGTAATTGTTGCTGGAACGGGAGTAAAAGTAGAGTCTGGGTTATCTGCAACTTTTCTTACATTCATTCTATAAATACCAAAAATTCCAATCGCAATATGGACGATTATTAAAAAAATAAATAAGCCATTTATATCAAACCAATTCATAAATAATGAACAAACGATAGGACCACTTATTGCACCAATTCCAAATATTAATTGAAGCCCACCACCAGCTGCTACGAATTTTTCCTTAGATACAAAATCATTTGTATGTGCAAGATTTAAAGAAAACAAAGGAAGACATAAACCTGCATAAAGCCCAATTGTTAAAAAAAATAAAAATTTATTAACTGATAATTCAATTGACAAATACATATTGATAAGACTTGATCCGGCAAAAATAATTGCAAGAAAAGAAAAAAAAGCACTTAAAAAAGTAACAACAACTATTACTTTTCTTCTATCAAGTTTATCTGAAAAATAACCAATGGGTCCTTGAAATATAACCCCAGCCATTGTTGCTATAAAAAGTAAAATTGAAGTTTCGAGAAGTGTAAAATTAGCTTTTGTAGCATACACGGCCATTAAAGAAAAAAAAGCAGAATGAATCAAGCCTGTGCAAAAAGAACTTACAGTACCTAATGGAGAAATTTTATATAACTCTTTAACACTTATTGTTCCTATTTTTTTAAATTTAGGCGCAGATCTTTTTGTTAAAAGAATTGGTACTAGAGCTAAAGACAATAACACTGAAACTAAAATAAATGGTTCATAGTTTTTAGGATCACTTACGTTAAGCAGAAGCATTCCAATTCCTAGCCCAATATAAAGAATTATCATGTATGCTGATAATAATTGACCTCTATTTTTATTTGTTGCTCTGTCATTTAACCAGCTCTCCGCTACTATGTAACAACTTACCAAACTAATTCCTGTTATAAATCTACTTAAAGTCCAGATTATTGGATTTACATAAACTGCTGCTAATAAAGCACTTAAAGAAGCCAATGAAGCAAAAGCAGCAAACACTCTTATGTGCCCAACTTTTTGTACTAATTTAGGAGTAGTGTTTGATCCCAAAAAATATCCCATAAAATAACCAGACATAAATATACCTGTTACAACTACACTAAAATTCTCAACAACTGATCTAATACCCATCAACTGCATTTGAAGACCATGAGCAATCATGATTGTTCCAATTCCGATAAATAAAGCCCAAGATCTTGTTACTTCTCTTTGCATATATATTTGCCTGCTTATAACTTAGTTAAAATTTTGCAAGTAATTAGTTATGATTTATGTTTTTTTTAAGGCTAGGAATGAATGAATTGCAATTGTTAATATGATCACTGAGCCACCAATTATAGTTTCCAAACTAGGTTGTTCTTTAATCACCATCCATACCCATACTGGACCCAGTATAGTTTCTAGCAAAAAGAAAAGATTAACTTCCGCAGCGGTTATAAATCTTGGAGCTATTGTGACCAAGACAAAAGGTATAGCTACACACATGACACACATCAAAGGGACATAAATCATATCATTTCCGACTAATTCGAAGTTTTTAACGAAGAAAAAAGCAAATATAGCAACACACAACTTACCTATCACTGCTGATGGAACAAGGTCCCTATCCTTGGCATATCTTGCTATATTAGCATTGCAAGCAAGACCAAATGCTGTCACTAAACCAAAAAAATCTCCATAGAAGTTTCCTATATTTAATGAATCGTAAAAAATATAAACACAAGCACTGAAGGTTATTAGTATAGCAATCCAGGTTTTTTTATCTGGAACTTCTTTTAAAAATATGGCTCCTAAAATAGCTGAAAGCATTGGAGACAAAGCAATCATTACCAAAGTATTGGCAACATTGGTATTTTGAATGGACACTATAAAAGTAATATTGCATGCAGCGAAACTGAAAATATAAAATACTCCTGGATAACCTATTCCAAGTAGCTTTTTTAAAAAATTTTTCTTATAAAAAAACAATATTCCAATTAATACGACCACAAAAGGTATGGCTCCTCTGTAAAATAGCATGCCCCAGGTTTCTATATTGGATAATCTAATTAGCAAAGAATCTGGTGTAATAAGAAAAACCGCTACAAATGCTAAAAGAGAGCCTTTTTGCTGATTAGATAATTTTTGAATCATAAAAATTTATATTGAAAAATGAATAACTTATGCTATTTTATTTACAAGCGCTGATTTAAGTCGAATTGCGGGCGCTTTAAAAAACCTGCTAAATAGATGTTTCTTGTGAGCCACCTATTTTTCAGGTGGTTTTTTTTTATCTTTTATAAAAAAAAACTGGGTATTTAACCAAATTGTGCACCCGGCATTAGTCAAAGCACTAAATAGGAGGAAAAAATGACTAAAGATAAAAAAAGAGGGTTAATTGACAGATTAAACTCTGGACCAGTAATTTGTGCAGAAGGATTTCTTTTTGAAATAGAGAAAAGAGGCTACATGTCTTCTGGAGAGTTTGTCCCAATGGTTTCATTAGAAAATCCTGAAGCTCTGTTAAATTTACATAGAGACTTTCAACATGCTGGATCAGACATTGTTCAGGCCTTTACTTACAATGGACACAGAGAAAAAATGCGTGTTATTGGAAAGGAGGATTTGTTAGAACCTCTTAATAGAGCGGCATTGCAAATTGCAAAAGATGTTGCAATTAGCCCAATAGGGGAAGAGGAAAACTTGATGGCGGGAAATATTTCAAATTCAAACATTTGGAATCAAAATGACAAAAAATCACAATTAGAAGTGGAAAAAATGTTTCGTGAAATGGTTGGTTGGGCAGTAGATGAGGACGCAGATATATTAATTGGTGAAACCTTTTATTACGCGGAAGAAGCTTACACAGCTTTAAAAGTAATGAAAGAAACTAGACTTCCATCTGTTATTACAATTGCTCCATATGGCGAAAATATTATGAGAGATGGAGTTTCTATTCTTGATACCTGTAAGGAGTTAGAGCAAAGAGGAGGAGATGTGGTAGGAATGAATTGCCACAGGGGACCTAATACTATGCTTCCTTATCTTAAAGAGATTAGAAAAGCCATAAAATGTCATGTAGCCGGGTTACCAATTACTTATAGAACAACTGACGATCATCCTACTTTTTTTAACCTACCAGATAACAATGGATGCAGTTGTCCCACTCCTCATGAAACAACCTTTCCTACAGCTCTGGATCCAATGCAAACCAATAGATACGAAATAGGACAATTTGCAAGAGAAGCTTATAGTTTAGGAATAAATTATTTAGGTGTTTGTTGTGGAGCAACTCCTATGTTGATTAGAGAAACTGCTGAAGCAGTTGGTTTAAAAGTTCCTGCGAGCAAATATAGAGAAAACATGGAAAATCATTATATGTTTGGAAAAAACAAACGAATTCCAAAACATATAAAAGATTATAGAACCAAAGCTTAACTAGAGTAAGGTTTTCTAGAAAATATTCTTTTTACCATTGGTTCGAAATGTTCCAATGGTAAAGATTTATAGTTAGGATCAAAAGAACTCTGGTCATACTTTTCACAAAAATCAATTGTTGCTTGATAATATTTATGGTTTTTATATTTTTCTCTTTTATTTCTATCGCCACCTAAATGATGTGCATAATAATATGCTTGAAATTCTCCATGCCTTTCAACTATCCAATGAGTTTTTTCTGAAACATAGGGTTTTAAAATTGCCGCAGCATATTCTGAATGATTCATAGGAGCCAACTCATCACCTATATCATGTAAAAGTGCTGCAACTATCATTTCTTCATCTTGTCCAGCTTTCAAAGCTTTAGTTGCGCTCTGAAGAGAATGTTCCAATCTTGAAATTGGATAACCTTCTAAGGTTTTAGTTAGTCCTGACATATATTTAAGAATTCTATCAGCAGTTTTGCTCACATAATTTTTTTCATGTTTTTCTAAAAATAGATAATCCTCTTTGGTTCCATTTTTCATTTCTGTAAAGCTTACTTTTTTCATATTTTAATTATTTGAGGCGGTACTTAATAAAGAAAGTTGTGTAATTTTATCATCACCCAAATTATCTATTGGTTTAACAGGATAATCTCCAGTAAAATAATGATCTGTTAGTTGAGGATAATTTTTATTTCTACCATCAAATCCAATCGCTTTGTAAAGTCCATCTATTGATAAAAATTTTAAACTTTTTGCCCCTATGTATTCACAAATTTGGGCATTACTTTTGTTTGCTGCTAAAAGTTCTTTTTTTGTGGGTGTATCAACCCCATAAAAATCAGGATATTTAATTTCTGGGCTTGCTATTCTTACATGAACTTCTTTAGCACCTGCATCATATAACATTCTAACAATTTTATAACTAGTAGTTCCTCTGACCAATGAATCATCAACTAAAACAATTCTTTTATCTTTTATTGATGTTTTATTGGGATTTAATTTTAGTTTTACCCCAAGACTTCTAATTTTTTGAGAAGGCTCAATGAAAGTTCTACCAACATAGTGATTTCTGATTAATCCTAATTCAAATTTTTTTTTACTCTGTTGACTGTAACCTAAAGCTGCAGCATTACCAGAGTCAGGAACTGGCACAACCACATCTCCCGTAACATTGTCTTCTTTAGCAAGTTCTATTCCTAAATTTTTTCTATATTCGTAGGCAGTTCTTTCATTTAAAATACTATCTGGTCTAGAAAAATAAATGTATTCAAACACACAAGGCCTAACTTTTTGTTCTGGAAAAGGCTTGATGCTTTTTAAGCTATCATCTTCAATTAATATAATTTCTCCATTTTTAACTTCTCTTACATATTTTGCTCCAATTATATCTAAAGCACATGTTTCCGATGCTAGCACATATGAATTTTTTAATTTTCCAATAACAAGCGGTCTTATTCCAAAAGGATCTCTAACTCCAATTAATTTTTTTTGTGTTAGCATAACAAGCGCATAACCTCCTTGTATTTGAAATAATGCGTCTATAATTTTATCTATAGTTTTAGTTCTTTTTGATTTAGCAATTAGCTGAACAATAGTTTCTGTATCTGATGTAGTGTGAAATATAGCACCATCTTTAACTAATTTTGATCTTAATGTTATTGCATTAGTTAAGTTACCATTGTGAGAAATACATATTCCCCCAGCATTTGTGTCTGCAAAAAATGGTTGAATATTTCTTAATGTTGTTCCACCAGTGGTGCTATATCTATTATGTCCAACTGCATATTTTCCAGTTAAGTTTTTTAATACTTTTTCTTTATTAAAGTTATCTCCAACGAGGCCAAATCTTTTTTCAGAATGATATTGATCACCATCAAAAGTTACAATTCCACATCCTTCTTGACCTCTGTGTTGAAGAGCATGCAATCCTAATGCTGTAAGGGCAGATGCATCGTTATTATTACTAATACCAAACACTCCACACTCCTCTTTTATTTTAAGGTTAAAGTTCTTGAACTTTTTCTTTAGCATCGTTGTAATTTTCTTCATTTGGAAACTCTTTAATTAGATAATTACTACCTTTTTCTACATATGGAAAGGTAAACGATTTTTCGAAATCCATTGGCCATTTATCATGATTGTAAATTATACTTACAGTTGAAAATATACATACACAAATAACATAAGATCTCAGAAAACCAAAAAAGAATCCAAATACTTTATCTAAAGTTCCAAAACTAGAATATGCCACAGCTTTACCAATGCCTTTATTAACCATTAAAATTAAAAAAATTATGATAACAAAAATTCCTATGCCTAAAATTATATCTAAAACATATTCATTATCAATTATTCCTTCAACTGAAGGCTTAACTTTAGGGAAAATTATGAGAGTTAATACATAAGCTAGTAGCCACTTTGAAGCTGCAAATAAACTCAAAATAAAACCTTTTTTAGAACATTTCATTAAAGATAGTAATGTAAAAAAAATATATATTAAATCAAAGCCAGAAATACTTTCAAAAATTTTTAAAAATTCTTCCATTAGACAAATTTATTCAACTTTAAAAGGTTGAAATACCAGCAACAATGCTGGCAATAAAGTTAATACTGATATCATTGCTAATAACATAGCAACACCAGTAAATATTCCAAAATATATAGTAGGAATAAAATTAGATAAAACCAAAATTGAAAAACCAAAAACAATTGTTATCGATGTATTCAGTATTGCAACACCTACTGTAGAATGACATTTTTTTAAAGTTAATTTGTAATCATTGATTTTACTGAATTCTTCTTTAAATCTATAAATATAATGAATACTATTATCCACAGCAATCCCTATTGTTATAGCAGCAATAGTTATTGTCATCATATCTAAAGGAATTTCTGCTATACCAATAATTCCTAAAATAAAAAAAGCTGCAATAAAGTTTGGAACAACACCAATTAAAGATAATTTAATATTTTTAAATAAAATAAAAAACATTGCAAATATTCCAATCATAACAAAACCAAGAGTCAAAATTTGTGATTTGAATAAACTCTGGAGCAAATTATTGAATAGAATAAGTACCCCTGCTAGTTTGTACTCTTCTGATTTTAGTCCTATTTTATTTTCTAAGTCGTATTTAATTTGTTTTATAAGTTCATTTCTTCTTAGTCCTTCTTTGGAATCCTTAATTCTTAAATTAATTCTTGCTTCAGAATTTTCTATTGAAATATATGGATCTACTATCTCTTTCCTAATTGAATCAGGAATTTTTGAATAAAGAACTCCCATTTCTAGACTACCAAGTGGTCTACCGTCATTTAATTGTGTTGCGACTTGAATTATAGAGGAAAAAGACAGTACTTTTCCTACAGCAGGCAAACTATCTAAATAATTGTGGACTTTATCAATTTTATCTATTTTGTCTTTAGTAAACCAATATTTTGAATCATCACCTTCAGTTTCATTTTCTTCCCATTCATCTTCTTCATCTAAAACACCTTCATCTTTTTTTGGAAACTTTATA
The DNA here is from genome assembly GCA_902588595.1 of uncultured Pelagibacteraceae bacterium. GTDB lineage: Bacteria > Pseudomonadota > Alphaproteobacteria > Pelagibacterales > Pelagibacteraceae > Pelagibacter. Next base: position 10,217 of record CACIPT010000019.1, read on the forward strand.
ATAATTTCAAGTGGAGTAGTACCACCCAATTTTTCATCTATAAGCTTCATTCCTTTATAAATTTCTGTATTTTTACTAAAATAATTTATGAAGCTATTTTCCACTTCAAGTCGAGAAATACCAATGATGCTTACAAAAAATATTAATATACTTACAACAAAAATTAAACTTTTATTATTAATTGATAATTTTTCTAATAGATTTGTGAAAACTGAATTTTTATTTTCATTAATATTTACACTTATATCTGAAACAAAACTAATTAAAGTTGGCAACAAACTAAAGGTAACAATAAATGAAACAATTAAACCAAGAGTCATCATCCAGCCAAAGTCTATAATTGGTTTTATTTCACTAAAAATTAAAGAAATAAATGCACAAATTGTTGTAAGAACTGTATAAAGAATTGGCCAAAACATTTTACCTGTTGTTTTTAAAATTATTTCTTTTTTACTCAAATTAGGTTTTTCTTTTGATAACTGCAAAAATCTAGTACTCATATGGATATTCATTGCCATAGTTAAAATTAACATCAGCGCAATAAAATTTGATGATATCACTGTAACTTTCCAGCCTAATAACCCAAGAAGACCCATCATTATTATAACTGAAAAAAAGCAACTACTTATTGGGATTATAATCCAAACAATTTTCTTAAAAACAAACCAGAGAGTTGCTATAATAAATACAAAAACTCCCACACCAAAAACAACAATATCGCTTTTTATAAATGACATCATGTCGTCAGCAATCATAGGAATTCCTCCCAAATGTATTTTGGCTGAGCTGTCGTATGTTTTTATTATTTTTCTTATTTCGACTATGTTTTGATGATTTTTTTTCTTTATTTTGTCTTTATGAATTTCTATTTCTTTTTTATTCTTAAATTCTTTAGAAGTTTTGTCCTTTTTTATATTTACGATTATTCCAGTTGTTTTACCATCTTCACTTATTACAAAGTTTCTAAAAACTGGACTATTTAAAATTTCATTAAATCCTCTGCCTTTGTCAATCCCGTCGCTTTTAAGTGTACTGAAATTTTGCAATCTCTCAGTTAATGTTTTATCGGTACTATTTAAAAGAGGAATATCTAGAATTGTTATGACGCTATGAACCCAGTCTAAACTTTGAATTTTATATTTTAAACTGAGTAAGTTATTAATAGAATTTTCTGAAATTATATCTTCATTAGGAGCATAGGTTAAAACAAGAAATTCTTTTGAATTATATCTTTCTGTTATTTCTCTTAAGTATTTTAAGTCTGGATCTCCTTCAATTAATAAAGTTTCTGAAGAAGCATCTAGTCTAAAATCTTTTGAAAAAAACCCAAAGCCAGCAAGACAAAGCAGCAAAATTACAAAAATTATCTTAGGTTTTTCTATAATATTTTTTTGGTAAAAATGTGAAAACATCTATTACCAACTTATATAATTAAAATTAGCTCTTTTGAATATCTTTAAATCTGGTAAACATTGGCTCAAATTCAAGAAAAACATTGCCTGTAGGACCATGTCGTTGTTTACCTATAATTATTTCTGCATGATTTGCTACATCATTCATTTTAGATTGCCATTCAGCATGTTCGACAGTTGCTGGTTGAGGCTCTTTTCTTTCAAGATAATACGCTTCTCTAAAAACAAACATTACGACGTCTGCATCTTGTTCAATTGAACCAGATTCTCTTAAATCAGCTAGTTGCGGTTTTTTATCATCTCTTTGTTCAACTGCTCTTGAGAGTTGTGACAAAGCTAGCACAGGAACAGATAGTTCTTTTGCTATTGCCTTTAATCCTTGAGTAATTTCTGAAATTTCTTGAACTCTTCCATCTTTGAAATTAGCAGCTTTCATTAATTGAATATAATCAACTACCACCAGGTCTAAACCATAAAGTCTTTTTATTCTTCTTGCTCTATTACTTAATGCAGCAATACTTATTGCTGGAGTTTCATCAATATAAAGCGGAAGTTCTGAAATATTTTTTGAAGTTTCAATAAATTTATCAAACTGTTCTTCAGAAATTCTTCCTCTTCTGATGTCATTTGATTTAATTCTTGCTTGTTCTGCTAATATTCTTGTTGAGAGTTGTTCTGATGACATTTCAAGAGAAAAAAAAGCAACAGTTGATTTTCTAACATCTTCTTGTATTTTTTTTGCTGCATGAAATGCAATATTTGTAGCTAGAGCAGTTTTACCCATAGACGGTCTACCTGCAATTATTAGTAAATCAGATTTATGCAATCCCCCTAATCGGTCGTCAAGGTCTGTCAAACCCGTCGGCACACCAACAATACCTTCATCATTTTTATATGCATTTGATGCCATTTCTATTGTCATTTTCATTGCTTCATCAAATTTAACTAATGAGGAACTAAACGATCCTTTTTCTGCTAGATCAAAAAGTGACTTTTCAAAATTTTCTATGATTGATTGACCATCATTATTTAAATCATTTAATTTAGAAGCATCTATTACATCTTCAGAAATTTTTATTAACTCTCTTTTTACAAAAAGATCATAAATTAGTTTTGAATACTCAAGAGTTTGACGCAACGATGTAGAGAATTTAGTTATTTTAACTAAATAGTCTGGTACATTTATTTCATCTTTTTCATTTTCAAAATAGTTTTTGAGTGTAATTGGATTTGCCAGCATTCCGCCATAAATTAGTTTTTCAATTGCACTAAAAATTTTTTGATGCATGGGGTCATAAAAATTTTTGTTAGTTATAATGATATTTATTTCATCAAATAATTCATTTGAAACTAAAATAGACCCTATAACAGATTGTTCAGCCTCTATATTATTTGGAAGTTCATTAATTTCATTTTGAATTAAGTTAAATGATTTTGCCATAGAATTAATTAGATATATTTAGCAACTAATACAATACAAAATAAATGTTGGGGAAAAAATTGTATAATTATTTATTTTCTTCAGACACCACTTTTATTGATATCTGTGATTGAATTTCGGGATGAAGGTTTAATACAACTTTAAATGTTCCTATTGATTTGATTTCTTTAACAGGTTGTATGGAAGAAGGATTGATGTCTATTTTTTCAACTTCTTTTAAAATCTTAGAAATTTCTGTTGGTTTAACAGAACCATACAATTCTTTGTTTTCTGTTGATAATTTTTTAACTATATACTCTTTATTATTTATTTTTTCATCAATTAATTTTGCATCTTTTTTCTTTTCTTGATCTTTTTTTGAAAGTTCATTTTTAATTTTTTCTACTTCTTTTATATTTTCTTGTGATGCGAAAAGAGCTTTTTTTTTTGAAATTAGATAATTTCTTGCAAAACCTCTCTTAACATCAATAACATCACCTATTGATCCAATTTTTCTTAAATTTTCTAACAATATTACTTTCATTATATTAAAGCTAAATTTCTTGCTCTTTTTATCGAAAGAGATAGTTCTCTTTGTTTTTTTTGAGACACAGATGTTATCCTTGAAGGCATTATTTTTCCATTTTCTGTAATATATTTTCTTAATAGTCTTATATTTTTATAATCTATTATTGGAGCTCCTTTTCCAGATAGTGGGCATTTTTTTTTAAATTTATATTTTTGCGGTTGAAATATACTTAATTTTGCAAAATTATTTTGATGAGATTTTTTTTTAATATTTCTTTTCATTATAATTTAATTAGTTTTATCTTTTAATTCTTCACTTTTTTTTTCAAAATAATTAGTATTTAGATCTAACTTTTTTACTTTTACTGTTAAATACCTTAGAAGGTTTTTGTCTATTTTTTCATTTTTTTCTAGTTGATTAATTGTTTTACCACTGCCTTCAATCTTAAAATGAATATAATTTCCTTTTCTATTTTTTTTTATCAAATATGATAAATTAATTAGGCCCCAATCTTCAGTTTTTAACACTTTTCCCTTATTTTCAACAACCAGGTTAGTATATTTTTCCTTTAATTGTTTTAATTGACTTGGGCTAGTATCTTGTCTAGCTATAATTGTGTGTTCGTAAAAGTTCATATTTTATTGGTATAGAAAAAAGGGATATACTATTATAAAAATTTAATTACAACACAAAAAACGTTAAAATTTAATAATAATTTCTATGTTTTCAGTAATTTTTCCAGGTCAAGGTTCCCAGGCAGTCGGTATGACAAAAGAACTATATGACAATTTTGCTTATGTTAAAGATTTATTTGAACAAGCAGACGATGTATTGGGTTATTCAATTAGCAAAATAATACTAGAAGGACCGAAAGAAGATTTAGATTTAACTGAAAATACACAGCCAGCAATATTTTTAGCCAGCTATTCAATATTTGAAATGATTAAAAAAGAAAGCAATATTAATTTAGTGAACGCAAAATACTTTGCCGGACATTCACTTGGAGAATATTCAGCTCTAGCGACAAGTGGTTCATTAGATTTTATAAATGCAATAAAGCTTTTAAATCAAAGAGGTAAAGCAATGCAGACAGCTGTACCCAAAGGAACGGGTGGAATGGTAGCTGTTCTAGGCGTAGAAATAAAAGAAATTAATAAATTGTTAGAAAAAGATCAAAATAATTATAAATGCTACATTGCAAATGATAATTCAAATGGACAAGTAGTTTTAAGCGGCCTCAATGTCGATATAGATAAATTTATTGAGGTATTAAAAGAAAAAAAAATTAAAAATATAAAACTTCCAGTTAGTGCTCCGTTTCATTGTAAATTAATGGATAAAGCAACATCCATAATGAGAGATAAAATCAACAATACAAATTTTCAAAAACCAAAAAACGCTATTATTTCAAATGCAACAGGATTAGAAACCCAAGAAATAGAGAAAATAAAGGATTTACTTATAAAACAAATCGAAAGCCCAGTTCTTTGGAGAGAAAGTGTAATTTATATGATAAAAAATGGAGTTACAAATTTTATTGAAATTGGTCCAGGAAAAGTATTATCTGGTCTAGTAAAAAGAATAGACAAAACAATTAATGTAAATACCATAAATAAACTTGACGATTTAAAAGCTATAAAATTTAATGATTAATTTTAAAAATAAAAAGATATTGGTTACTGGTGCAACAGGAGGGATTGGAAGAGATATTGTTAAAAAATTTATATCTCTAGAAGGAAATGTTTTGGCAACAGGAACAAATATAGAAAAACTAGATTTATTAAAAAAAGATTTCCCAAATGTCAATGTTATAAAATTTGATATCTCGGATCATTCTAAAATTGAAGAATTTATAGATAATGCCACAAGTCAATTAACCGGACTAGATATCCTGATAAATAATGCTGGAACTAATATGGATAATTTATCTTTAAGAATGAAAAGTGAGGAATGGAAAAAGGTAATTGATATTAATTTAACCTCAACTTTTTTATTAAGCAAATATGCAATAAAGAAAATGTTAAAAAACAAATATGGAAGAATTGTAAATATTACTTCAGTTGTGGGACATACTGGAAATTTGGGTCAAGCAAACTACGCTGCTTCAAAATCAGGAATCATAGGGATGACTAAATCATTAGCAATAGAATATGCAAAAAAAAATATTACATTAAATTGTGTTTCACCAGGATTTATACAATCAAAGATGACTGATAACATTATTGAAAGTGTAAAAGCTGTTTTAACTTCTAGAATACCAATGTCTAGGTTAGGAAACGGTGAAGATGTGGCCAATTCAGTCGTTTTTTTATCATCTGATCAAGCCTCTTATATTACAGGGGAAACTTTACATGTTAATGGCGGCATGTATATGGCTTGACAAAAGCATTTAATAAATTAATAACGAACTAACACAAAGGATTAATATGTCAGAGGATGTTTCAAGCAAAGTAAAAAAAATAGTAGCAGATCATTTAGGAATTGAAGAGGCAAAAGTAACAGAAGAATCAAGTTTTATAGATGATTTAGGAGCTGACAGCTTAGACACAGTTGAGCTAGTAATGGCTTTTGAAGAAGAATTTGGATCTGAAATTTCTGATAGTGAAGCTGAAAAAATTCTTACAGTTGGAGATGCTGTAAAATTTATTGAAAGCAAAGCTAATTAAAAAATCACTCTTCAAAATGTCTGAAGAAAAAGACGGAATAATTGTAATATTATCATCTCCGTCTGGAGCTGGAAAAACTACACTTGTCAAACGAATCTCAATAGAAAATAATTATAAAATTTCAATTTCTCACACAACTAGAAAACCAAGAACCAACGAAGTAGATGGAAAAGATTATTTTTTTGTAAATGAAGATAAATTTCAAAAATTAATTGATAAGGGTGAATTTTTGGAATATGCAAAAGTCTTTGAAAATTTTTATGGATCTACAAAAAGCAAAGTAATCGAACATTTAAATAATGGTGAAAATGTCATATTTGATATTGACTGGCAGGGCACTGAACAAATAAAAAAAAAAAAACTAAATTATAAATTAATCACTTTTTTTATTTTGCCACCTAGTAGAACTGAATTATTTAATAGATTAAAAAATAGAGATATGAAGGATAAAAATATTGTTGAAAAAAGAATGAATCAATTTAACAAAGATATTAATCACTGGGAAAATTATGATTTTGTAGTCATAAATGACAATCTTGATACATGTTATAAAGAGATTATTAAGTTAATTAATAAAAAAAAAGAAAACCCAAACTATAGTTACGATAAAAAAAATATTCAAAACCACATACAAAAATTAAGAAGATAGGTTTTCATATTCCTTACAAATTTCAAAATATTTTAATGGTGATAAGTTTTGAGGTCTGTCATTAAGATTGATATTTAGTTTTTTTGATACTTCATCAGCATTACTAAAAAGTAAATTTATTGGTCTTTTAATCATTTTACGTCTTTGGTTAAAAAATACACTAGTTATATGTTCTAAGTTTTTTGGATTTTTTAAATTAAAATATTTAATTTTAGGTTCAATTAATAAAATAGTACTTTTAACTTTAGGTATAGGAAAAAATGAATTTGGAGAAACATCTGCAATTTTTTTAACATTCATTTTCCACGAAGTTAAGATAGATAGTCTCCCATAATTTTTATTATTTGTATTAGCAATTATTCGTTCTCCCACTTCTTTTTGAAACATTAGTATTAATCTTTTAAAAGTATTGTTTAGTTGTATAATTTTTATCCATTTAACTAAAATTTGAGTAGAAATATTGTAAGGAAGGTTTCCAAAAACAATCATAGGTTGATCAGCAAACTTTTTTTCATTTATCTCTAATATATCTTTATTAATTACAAATATTTTATTTTCAAATTTTTCAATTAATTGTTTTGCTAATATTTGATCTTTTTCTACAACGAAGATTTTTTTTGGTCCTCTAGATAAAATTTTTTCAGTAAGATTACCCGTTCCTGGACCAACTTCAAAAACTATATCATTTTCCCTAATATTACCTTTATCAACAATCAAATTAATTATATTTTTATCAATTAAAAAATTTTGCCCTAAGCTTTTTTTAGGTTTTTTAAACTTCATTTAATTTTTTTAAAAAAATTAATTGAAGAGATCAAAGACTTTGGATTTGATGTATTTTTTCCAAGCATAATAGAATTAATACCATGGTCTGGAGAGACTCTAATAAAAGGTAAGCCTAAAGTTAAATTTATTGCATCAAAATTAAATATAGTTTTCATTGGTGTTAAAACTTGGTCGTGATACATGCCAATAGCGACATCATAACTAATTAAATTTTTCTTGCAAAAAAATGTATCAGCAGAAAATGGACCTTTAATATTAATTTTTTTTCCTAACAAGTATTTTATTGAGGGTTTTATTATTTTATCTTCTTCACTTACTTTTTTAATTGATTCACAATGTGGATTTAAACCCAAAATAGCAAATTTAGGTTTAATTTTAAGTTTTTTTTTATAAAAATTATTAATGTTTATTACATCGTTAATAATTTTTTTTTTTGATAGAATTTTACTTACGTTACTCAGCGGAACGTGCGTTGTAATTGGGCATACTGAAAAAGAAGGGTTGAATATTAACATTGTTGGTTTTTTTTTCATTTTCGTTTTTATCGACAGGTATTCAGTAATTCCTAAATATTTTTTTTTTAAAAAATGAGTTTTAGATATTGGTCCATTGATTAAACCAAATGCTAGTTTTTTTTTTAACAATCTTAATGCAATTTTGAAACAGTTATTTATGTACTGGTCAGAATTATATGAAATTTTCTCAAATGCTTTTTTGAAATTATAATTAACATCAACAATATTAATATTTTTATTGTTTAATTTTAAATTTTTAGAAAATTTAATTTTTTTAATATCAGCAAAGTATTTAAGAGCTTTCATTTGAGATTGTAATAATTTTGCAGAACCTATTAACAGCACAGGTCTGTTTAATTTTTTTGGAATTTTATTTTTAAATACTTTAAATAACAATTCTGAGAAAACGCTATTGGGTTCACCAAGCACAATTAAAATAGGTTTATTTTTCACTGATGAATATATTTTGTTTAATTTTATTGAAATAAATTAATGAATATTGATTTAACTGTCTATTTTTTTCTTTGTTAAACAAAAGATTAAATGATTTATTAAAATCAATTTCTTTTTCTTTCTGTCTTTTGTTAT
>CACIPT010000020.1 GCA_902588595.1 uncultured Pelagibacteraceae bacterium
ATTTTATGATCATAATCTTCTTTTTTAAATCCATGATATTCTGGATGAAGTTCATCTATATATTCCGATGTTTTAAGACCAAGAGGATCAAGTGTAGCTATAAGATTTCCTTGAGTTCTATAGGCTCTAATCAACGTAACAGCTCTGACAGAATCTCTATTTGATTTATCAACACCTTGAGTTGTTTCATCTTCTCTTTTTTCAGAAAAATTTTTTTCTTTAATTTCATTTTGGTTAATTTTTTTATTGCGCTGCCATGAAGGTCCATTGATCTCATTTATAATTAAATTTGAATCTTCATCTAAATCTTTAAAATAATCTTTCCAGCTTTGAGGTAATTCTGGATCCTTGTTAATAAATTTAATGTACATCTGTTCAATAAATGTGCTATTGGATTTATTAAGAAAAGAAGTTTTTTTTGTATCTAGATTTTTTGAAGAAGACATTAATGTTAACAGTATAGTATTTGAAAAGTTTTTTTCAATTAGACAATTTATTTAATAGAGTTTTTCCTATTTCCGCTGGAGAATGTGCTATAGTTATGCCACATTCTTCCATTTTTTTTATTTTGTCTTTTGCGCCACCTTTGCCTCCAGAAATAATTGCACCCGCATGTCCCATTCTTCTTCCCTTAGGTGCTGTAATTCCTGCTATAAATCCAACTACTGGTTTTTTTGTTTTATGATTTTTTAAAAATTCTGAGGCTTCTTCTTCTGCTGTGCCACCTATTTCTCCTATCATTAAAATAGATTTTGTTTCATTGTCTTTCAAAAACAAGTCTAAACAATCTATAAAATTTGTTCCATTAATTGGATCTCCACCAATACCTATGCATGTAGATTGACCAAGTCCATTTTCTGAAGTTTGTGCAACTGCTTCATAAGTCAATGTTCCGGATCTTGAAACAATTCCAACAGATCCTTTTTTGTGAATATTTCCTGGCATTATTCCTATTTTGCATTCATTGGGTGTTATTATTCCCGGACAATTAGGTCCAATTAGTCTGCTTTTTGATCCATTTAATTTTTTTTTCACCTTAAGCATATCTAGAACAGGTATGCCTTCAGTGATACACACAATAAGTTCCATAGATGAATCTATTGCTTCAACAATTGCACTCGCAGCAAATTTTGCAGGAACATAAATCATACTTGCCGTAGCACCTGTTTCTTTCTTGGCTTCTTTAACTGTGTTAAAAACAGGTTTGTCCAAATGTTTTTGACCGCCTTTTTTTGGCGTTACTCCACCAACTAAATTTGTTCCATATTTTATTGCTTGCTCAGAATGAAATGTTCCGTGAGATCCAGTAAAACCCTGACAAATAACTTTTGTATCTTTATTAATTAAAACTGACATAAGAAACTAATCTATCGCCTCAACAATTTTTTTTGCAGCATCATCCAAATTTTCTGCCGAAATTAATTTTAAATCTGAGTTATCTAAAATCTTTTTTCCTTCAATAAAATTTGTTCCAGCTAATCTAGCTACTAGAGGTACGTTAATTTTTATTTCTTTGGCTGCATCTACAACACCTTGAGCAAGAACATCACACCTCATTATTCCACCAAAAATATTTATTAAAATTCCTTTTACATTTTTATCAGAAAGAATTATTTTTAATGCGGCAGACACTTTTTCTTTAGAAGCACCTCCGCCAACATCTAAAAAATTTGCTGGCTCTTTTCCATAAAGTTTTATTATATCCATTGTAGCCATAGCTAAACCAGCTCCATTGACCATGCAGCCAATACTTCCATCAAGCTTGATATAAGCCAAATTATGTTTGCTTGCTTCAACTTCAGTAGGATTTTCTTCATTTAAATCTCTTAACTTTAATATTTCTGGGTGCCTATATAATGAATTGTCATCAAAATTAATTTTTGCATCTAAGCAAATTACTTTTTTGTCTTTTGTCAAAATAAGTGGATTTATTTCAACTAGACTGGCATCAGTACTTAAAAACATTTTATAAATTGATTTAATTAAAGAAATGGCTTCTAATTTTGAATTATCTTTAAGATTAAAAATTTTAATTATTTTTTCACAGTCGTCTTCTGAAATGTCTTCGCTAATATCCAATTTGGTAGTAATTATTTTTTCTGGCTTATTTTTTGCTACATCTTCTATATCCATACCACCCTGATCGCTTGAAATAAAAGCAATTTTCGAACTTGCTCTATCTACTAAACATGAAAGATAAAATTCTTTTTCAATGCTAGAAGATTCTTCTACATATAATCTTTTTACTTCTTTGCCTTCTGGTCCTGTTTGAGGAGTTATCAATTTTTTACCCAATAATTCTTTAGATGCTTTAGCTAATTCATCAATGTTGTTAAGTATTTTTATGCCTCCAGCTTTACCTCTTCCTCCAGCATGGATTTGTGCTTTAAGCACATATTTATCAGTATTTAATTGCTTAGCCTTTTTTATAAGATCCTCAACTGAAAGAGCAAATACGCCATTTGGAACCTCTATACCAAATTCCTTTAAAATTTGTTTAGCTTGGTGCTCGTGAATATTCATTATTATTTAGAAAGATCTTTATCAATTACTGATGCGACATCCCATAATTTTTTAACTGCATCTATTGAATGCATAAATTGACTTTTTTCCTTTTCATCCAAGTTTACTTCTTCTATCTTTTCAACACCATTTTTTCCAATTATCACTGGAACTCCTGCAAAAATATTTTTAACCCCATATTCTCCATTAAGATGAACAGCACAAGGAAGTAACTTTTTTTCATCTTTTAAATATGCTTCGGCCATTTGAACTCCTGATGCTGCTGGCGCATAAAATGCAGAGCCTTTTTCTAGATATTTAACTATTTCTGCACCACCATCCCTGGTTCTTTGATTAATTTCTTCTAATCTTTCTAATGACAATTTTCCCTCTTTTACTAAATCTAATAATGGCTTTCCTGAAACTTTTGTAAATCTTGGTAATGGAACCATAGTATCTCCATGGCCTCCCATAACCATTGCTTCTATTTCTTTTACTGGAACTTTAAGTTCAAGTGATAAAAATAATTTAAATCTTGAGCTATCCAATATTCCTGCCATTCCAACAACTTTATTTACGGGAAGTCCTGAGTATTTTTGAAACGCCATCACCATAACGTCCAGTGGATTAGTAATACATATTACAAATGCATTAGGTGCATTTTTTTTTATACCTTCAGCTACCTGTTTAATAATTTTTAAATTTATACCTAATAAATCATCTCTGCTCATTCCTGGTTTTCTTGGAACACCTGCAGTAATAATGATTACATCAGAGTCTTTAATGTCTTCATAATTGTCAGTTCCGGATAGTTTAACGTTAAAACCATCAACTGATGAGGATTGGGCTATATCTAAAGCTTTTCCTTTAGCAATACCGCTTGCAACATCAAATAAAACAACTTCATCTACTAATTCTTTCAAACCAATTAAATGTGCTAATGTTCCGCCGATTTGACCAGCTCCAATTAATGATATTTTTTTTGACATCTTTTTCTACTTCATGGTTGGCATAACAAATTCAGGATTTGATCTTATTCCGGATGGCCATCTTGAAGTTATTGTTTTAAGTTTAGTATAAAATCTTACGCCTTCTATTCCATGCATGTGTTGATCACCAAATAAAGATCGTTTCCATCCACCAAAACTATGAAAGGCCACTGGTACAGGTATAGGTATATTTATACCAACCATCCCTATTTTAATATTGCTAGCGAAAGTTCTGCCAACGTCTCCATCTCTAGTATAAATACTTGTTCCATTGCCAAACTCATGGTCATTAATTAGTTTGGTAGCTTCGTTAAAATCTTTTACCCTAACTACAGAAAGCACTGGGCCAAAAATTTCTTCTTTGTAAATTCTCATATCTCTTTTAACATGATCAAACAAACATCCGCCTATATAATAACCATTTTCATATCCTTGCAATTTTAAGTTTCTTCCATCGACTACTAATTTTGCTCCTTCTTTTACTCCTAAATCAACATAGCCCTTTACTTTTTCTAAATGTTCTTTTGTAACTAATGGTCCCATTTCAGATTTTTTATCCATACCTGGGCCAATTTTTAATGCTTCAACTTTTTTTGATAATTCGTTTACTAAATTGTCTCCTACATTGCCAACTGCAACTGCAACTGACTGTGCCATACATCTTTCTCCAGCAGATCCATAAGCCGCTCCCATCAAACCATTAACAGCCTGATCTAAATCACAATCAGGCATAACAACACAATGGTTTTTTGCTCCTCCTAAAGCTTGAACTCTTTTTTCATTTTTTGCTGCGTTTTCATAAATATACTTTGCAATTGGAGTTGATCCGACAAAGCTTACAGCTTTAATATCCTTATTAGTTAAAATTGCATCAACTACTTCCTTGTCACCATTAATTACATTAAATACTCCATCTGGTAATCCTGCCTCTTTGAACAGCTCAGCTAATTTAATTGAAATAGATGGATCTTTCTCTGATGGTTTTAATACGAAAGTATTTCCGCAGGCAATAGCCATAGGAAACATCCACATTGGAACCATAGCTGGAAAATTAAATGGCGTTATACCTGCGCAAACACCAAGGGGTTGTCTTATAGACCAACTATCAATATCAGTTCCAACATTTTCTGTAAATTCTCCTTTTAAAACTTGGGGAATTCCACAAGTAAACTCTACTACTTCCAGGCCTCTTATTAATGAACCCTTTGCATCTTCATAAACTTTACCATGTTCAGAAACTATCATTTTAGTTAATTCGTCAGAATTTTTTTCAATCAATTCTTTAAATTTGAACATGATTCTTGCTCTTTGAATTGGAGGTTTTAACGACCAAGTCTCAAAAGCTTTTTTTGCAACATCTACTGCATCATCTAAATCTGATTTTAAACCTAATATTACTTCAGACTCTTGTTCTCCAATTGCTGGATTAAATACTTTTCCTTTTTTATCTGATTTTCCTGGAATTATTTTTCCATTTACAAAATGTTGAATTAAATTCATGTTCAAAATTATTTAATTAAGTAATTAACTTGTTGCAAGCATTTTCTTTATAGATGCAATTGCTTTTGCAGGATTTAAGCCTTTTGGACATGCATTAGTACAATTCATAATGGTATGACATCGATAAAGTTTCAATTCGTCTGCAACTTTCTTTAACCTTTCTTTTCTATCTTCATCTCTACTATCAATTATCCATCTATATGCTTGTAATAAAACTGCCGGACCTAAATATTTATCTCCATTCCACCAATAGCTTGGACAAGAAGTTGAACAGCATGCACACATTATGCATTCATAAAGACCATCTAATTTAGATCTGTCTTCTATGGATTGTAAATTTTCTTTATCTTCATCTTTTTTAGAAATTTTTAACCATGGTTCAACTGACGCGTACTGTTTATATAAGATATTTAAATCTCCAATTAAATCTTTTTCAACTCTTAAATGGGGTAGAGGATAAATATTAATATCTCCCTTTATTTCTTTATGAGGTTTAGTACAAGCTAATCCATTTTTTCCATCAATGTTCATAGCACAAGAACCACATACGCCGTGAGCACAAGATCTTCTGTAAGCTATAGATGAATCTATCTCATTTTTTATTTTATTTAGTAAATCTAATACTTTTGATGGACAATTATCCATATCAACTTCATAAGTATCTATTCGTGGATTTTTACCTGTTGAAGGATCCCACCTATAAATATTAACTTTTCTAATATTTTTTGATCCAGTTTTGTCTTTATAATATTCTCCTTTTTGGACTTTTGAGTTTTTAGGTAAATTTATTTGTACCATTAATAAACCCTTTCTTGAGGAGGAAAATATTGCACATCGTTTGATAATGTTGATTTATGCACCTCTCTGTAGGAAATTTTTGTTTCACTTCCTTTACACCAAGACAATGTATGTTTCATAAAGTTATTGTCATCTCTTTTAGGATAGTCTTCTCTAGCATGAGCTCCTCTGCTTTCTTTACGTTCATAAGCTGAATCTATAGTAACTATAGCCTGTCTAATTAAGTTATCAAATTCAAGAGTTTCAACTAAATCTGTATTAAAAATTAAAGATTTATCCTTTACCGATATTGAATCCATTCCTTCATATGGTTTTCTTATTTCTTCTACACCTTCTTTTAAAGTCTTTTCAGTTCTAAATACCGCACATTTTGACTGCATAGTTTTTTGCATGGATAATCTTAGATCGGCTGTTCTGTTAACTCCATTGCCATTTCTTAATTTTTCAAATCTATCTAAACATTTGTCTATTTCGGTTTTAGAAATTTCATCATGAGGAGTTCCGGGTTTTACTAATTCTGATGCTCTTTTTGCTGCAGCCCTTCCAAAAACTACAAGATCAATCAATGAATTTGATCCTAGTCTGTTAGCTCCATGAACAGAAACACATGCTGCTTCTCCTATTGCCATAAGCCCAGGCACAACTTTTTCAGAACCATCCACTGTCATAACTTCGGCTTTATAATTAGTTGGAATACCCCCCATGTTATAGTGTACTGTAGGAACAACTGGTATTGGCTCTTTAGTTACATCAACATCTGCAAACAATCTTGAAGACTCTGAAATTCCTGGAAGTCTTTTTTCAATTACTTTTGGATCTAAATGATTTAAATGAAGATGAACGTGATCTTTTTCTTTTCCAACACCTCTTCCTTCATTAATTTCCATAGCTATTGATCTACTTACTACATCTCTAGATGCAAGATCCTTGGCTTTTGGAGCATAACGCTCCATAAATCTTTCTCCTTTTGAATTTAATAAGTAACCTCCTTCGCCTCTAACACCTTCGGATATTAATGTTCCATGACCATAAATTCCTGTTGGGTGAAATTGAACAAATTCCATATCTTGCAAGGGTAGTCCGGCTCTTAAAACCATAGCATTTCCATCACCTGTACAAGTATGAGCAGATGTTGATGAATAATATGTTTTTCCATATCCACCTGTAGCTATTATTGTTATATGAGATCTGAATCTGTGAATTGTTCCATCATTTAAATTCCAAGCTATTAAACCTTTACACTCTCCATTTTTCATTAATAAATCTAATGCAAAGTATTCAATAAAAAATTCTGTATTGTGTTTTAGTGCCTGACCATACATGGTGTGTAATATAGCATGACCAGTTCTGTCTGCGGCAGCACAAGTTCTTTGAACAGTCTCATTACCATAGTTTTTGGTCATTCCACCAAAGGGTCTTTGATAAATCTTTCCATCTTCTGTACGGCTGAATGGCACTCCGTATCTCTCTAATTCCAATACAGCTCTTGGAGCCTCCTTGCATAAATATTCTATACAGTCTTGATCTCCTAACCAATCTGATCCTTTAACTGTGTCATACATGTGCCAACGCCAATCATCTTCTCCCATATTCCCAAGAGCCGCAGAAATACCCCCTTGAGCCGCTGAAGTGTGACTTCGAGTAGGAAAAACCTTTGAAATACATGCTGTTTTTAATCCAGCTTCGCTAAGGCCAACTGCAGCTCTTAAGCCTGCTCCTCCTGCTCCAAGAACAACAACATCATATTCATGATCTATAATTTTGTATGAACTCATAAGCTTAATTTATATAATAAAAGTAATGTTGATATTGGAATTATTATAGCAAATAAATAAAGTAATTTGTTTGCGATATTTTTTAATTTTTCATTTTCAATATAATCTTCAAAAACTTCACTAATACTTAAAGCAGAATAAAAATAAGCAAAAATGATAAATAATGAAAATAAAAATTTTGTTGGTTGGCTAGTAAAGAATAAAAAAACTTCTTCATAAGATTTATCATAGAATGAAACTAAATTAAATAAAAACCACACCATTAACGGAACTAGTATGGCTGAACTTATTTTTAAAAATATCCATTTTTTAGTTGCATTAATCATAAAACTAAATTTTTTCCTAAAATTACAATTGTTAAAACTAATGATCCAAAAATAACTAATAAGCCAGTTATATTTGAAGTTTTTAATTCAAATCCAAATCCTAAATCCCAAAAAATATGCCTAATTTCACTTAAAATTTGAAAAGAAAAAGACCAAACTGTACCTACAATTACAAATTTACCAATAAAAGTTTCAAAAAAATTCTGTACTAATTCATAATTTGAACTTCCCAAAAGTAAAAGCGCTACCCAAAAACAAATTAGAGTTATAATAACTATATTTATTATGCCTGTTATTCTATGAGAAATTGAAATTAAAGATGATATGTGCCAATTATAAATTTGTATATGCGGTGATAAAGGATTTTTATCTTTCATGCAAATTTTTTTCAATTAAACTTTCTGCTATCTCGACTGCATTCAATGCAGCTCCTTTAAGCAAATTATCAGAAACAATCCACAAATTTATACTGTTTGGTTGAGAATCATCTTTTCTAATTCTTGAAATAAATGTTTCATATTTATTTTCTGCTTCAACAGGAGTAATATATCCACCATCCTTTTGTTCATCAACAACCTTGCACCCTGGAGATGTAGATAATACATTTCTTATTTCTTCTAAATTACATTTTTTGTCGAACTCTACATTTGCACTTATAGAGTGTGATACTAGAACAGGTATTCTGACACAAGTTGATGTAATTTTTATTTTTTTATTTAAAATTTTTTTAACTTCATCCGTAGTTTTTTGTTCTTCCTTGGTATAGCCATTTTCTAAAAAGCTATCTATGTGTGGAATAACATTAAATGCTATTTGTTTTGTAAAATATTTTGATTCTAAATTTTTATTATCAAAATATTCTTTAGTCTGTGACAATAACTCGTCCATTGGAGCTTTGCCTGCGCCAGAAACAGATTGGTATGTCGATGCAACAATTCTTTTAACAGTGTACAAATCATGTAAAGGTTTCAAAGCGACAACAAGCGGTATCACTGAACAATTTGCATTTGCAATTATATTTTTATTTTTTAAATGAACTAACTCTTTTGAGTTCACCTCGGGGACTATTAAAGGAATATCAGGGTCTTTTCTAAAAAATTTAGAATTATCTATTACTATTGTTTTTTCTGCTGCTATATGGGCCCATTTTTCTGCTACAGAACTGCCTGCAGCAAAAAAAGTAATCTTTACTTTGGAAAAATCAAATTTTTCAAGATCAATAACTGAATGATCTTTACCTTTAAAAGTAATTTTTTTTCCAGCACTTTTGGCTGAAGCAATTAAAAATAATTCAGAAATCGGAAAATTCTTATTTTCCAAAACTTCTATTATTTTTCTTCCAACATTACCTGTCGCTCCTACTATTGCTATATTCATGATGATTTAGTTATACTAAATGAAAGGTAAATCGCAAACTTTTCCCTCAAAAACACCATCATTTATTGATATTTTGATTTTTTGGGAAACTTCATAATATGGCTTATCCAACATTGCAATTCCTATAACTTTTTTAAAATGTGGGGAATATACTCCAGATCTTAGCTCTCCTATTTTTAAATTTTTGTCATTAGTAAGATTAATTGATTTTGATACATTTATTTCTTTTGCTTCAATTATTACTCCCATCAGCTTTCTTGTAATGCCTTTTTTTTTAATTTCTTTTAATTTTTCTTTTCCAAGAAAATTAATTTCTGTATCCAAATTAACATATTTATCTAAGCCGCATTCAAGCGGATTATCATTATTATCCATATCATTGCCATATGATAACAAAGCACTTTCAATTCTTTCAATTAAATTTGGACATCCTGGTTTAACATCAAATTCTTTTCCAACTTCAAACAATTTGTCATATAATGATAGACCGGATTTTGTATTTTCCACATAAATCTCATAACCTCCTTGTTTTGACCAACCTGATCTAGCAATTAAATGTTTTGCTCCAGCAAATTCAAAATAATCAAAACCAAAAAATTTCATTTCTGTAATTTTTGTTCCAAATATTTTTTCCATAAGCTTAAAAGATTTTGGTCCTTGCACTGCTAATATGTCAGCATTTGGTTCAAATATTTTAACATCAAATTTTTTTCCAATTGCCAAACCTTTTGCAAATAAAATTACATCTGAGTCTGCTATTGATATCCACCAACGTTGTTCGTTAAGTTTTAATACAACTGGATCGTTTATTAAACCTGCTTTGTCATCTATTATTGGACAATAATAACATCTTCCTACTTTTGATTTTGAAAGATCTCTACAAGTCATTAATTGAACTAATTTTGCAGAGTCTTTTCCAGAAATTTCAACTTGTCTTTCACCAGCAACATCCCAAACTTGCACATGTTCTTTTAGATGATGATAAGAATCTTCTAATGATCCAAATGCAGCAGGCAAAAGCATATGATTATAAACTGAATATGCTGTTACACCTTGATTTTCAATTCTTGAAGTATAAGGAGTGCTTCTAACTCTTCTTGATTTTGCAATAAAATAATTTTTCATTTCTATCATTTTGTCAAAAATTCTTTTACAATTTTTCTCATTTCTAGTGCTTTTTCAAAAATTATCATATGACCACAATTTGAAATTACTTTTTTTTTTGAATTTTTTATCATTGATGCCATTTTATTTCCCACTTCCAACGGAACCATTTTATCTAAATCGCCAAATATACATAATGTTGGACAGTTAATTTTTTCTAAAGATTCTTTGCCGTCTTTGTAATTGTTGCAAGCATTTAAGTCTACAGCTAAAATTTCTCTAATATCACGAGAGGAATTAATAATTTTTTTTATAGGGTTTCCACCTATAAATGCTTTTGATCCTTCATAACCCCACTTCATCATAAGTAAAACTGCTTTTTCATCACCCGCTTCAGCATAATCAATTAGGTCTTGATTTACTGGCATTTTATATGAACCTGCTACAAGTACTAAGCTTGAAATTAATTCTGGATATCTTGCTGCAAAATCAATTCCCACTAGACTTCCTTGAGAATGTCCAATAATTATGATTTTTTTAATACTAAGTTTTTCAATTAAGGATTTTATCCAATCAGAAATTTCCTCAATAGATTTTAGAGATGGACCTTCGGAATTTCCGTGTCCAGGAAGATCTACAGATAAAACATTAAATCCATGCATGGAATAAAATTGTTCATGAAAAGACCAAACAATATGAGTTAGACCACTCCCATGCATCAACAATATTGTTGATTTTTCTTTATTAAATTCCATGCCACCAGTTGAGATGAACACGTTTTTATCGTTAACGTCTAAATTCAGTTTAGCTCCTTGGCCTTTTTCCTTAATTCAAATTTTTGGATTTTTCCAGTTGATGTTTTAGGTAGTTCACAAAATTCTATTTTTTTTGGAACTTTAAACTTAGCTAAAGTCTCTTTGCAAAAATCAATTAGCTCTTTCTCTGTAACAGGTTTATCTTTTACTGATTCAATAAACGCACAAGGTACCTCTCCCCATTTTTCATCAGGTTTTGCAACTACTGCAGCAATAGAAACTGAAGGATGTTTTGCTAATGTATTTTCTATTTCTATTGATGATATATTTTCGCCACCTGAAATAATTATATCTTTAGATCTGTCTTGAATCTTTACATACCCATCAGGGTACATCACCGCTAAATCTCCAGTATGAAACCATCCACCTTTCATTGCTTTATCCGTAGCATCTTTATCTTTAAAATAACCTTTCATAACTACATTTCCCTTGATCATTATTTCTCCAATTGTTTTTCCATCTCTTGGAACTTCCTTCATAGTTTCTGGATCCATAATTGTTGCACCTTCTGTATTTGGATATCTTACTCCCTGTCTAGCCTTAATCTCATTTTGTTTTTCCTCTTCTAAATCGTTCCATTGATCATTCCATGCACATTGGGTAACATGACCATATGTTTCTGTTAAACCATATACATGCATAACTTCAAAACCAAGGCTTTTCATTTTTTTAAAAATAATACTTGGTGGTGGGGCTCCGGCAGTTAATACATAAACTTTTTGTTTTAATTTTTTTCGATCACTTTCAGGTGCCCCAGTGATCATGTTTAATACAATAGGAGCTCCTCCAAAATGAGTTACATTATATTTATCGATTAATTCAAAAATTTTTTTAATATCTATATTTCGAAGACAAATTGTTCGTCCATTTAACATAGGAATAGTCCAGGGGTAACACCAGCCATTACAATGAAACATTGGCACAATAGTTAAAAAATTTAATCTATTAGGCATATTCCAAGCGGCTGCACTACCTGTCGACATTAAATAGGATCCTCTATGATGGTAAACAACTCCTTTTGGATTTCCTGTTGTTCCAGAAGTATAACTTAATGAGATAGCTTGCCACTCATCTTTTGGCATTTTCCAAATGTAATTTTCATCACCTGTGCTCAAAAATTCTTCATACTCTAATTCACCAATTTTTTGTTGTTTTGATTGATCAGCAAATTTATCGTTTATATCAATTATAGTAATTTTTTTTTTAAAAATGCTTAACGCTTTTTTAACTTCAATATGAAGTTGTCTATCTACAACTAGTACCTTTGCTTCACTATGTTCTAAAATATATGCAATAGTCTTGGCATCTAGCCTAATATTAATTGTATTTAACACTCCTCCAGTCATTGGAACAGAGTAATGTGCTTCAAAAATTTCTGGAGTATTAAAAGCTAGAAATGAAACTGTATCTCCTTTTCCAACACCAATTTTTTCTAGTGCACTTGCAAATTTAATACATCTTTTATAAACCTCACTCCATGTATATCTCCTATCTTCATAAACTAATGCTTCATAATTGGGATAAACATCTTTAGCTCTTTCTAAGAAAGATAAGGGCGTCAATGGAACAAAATTTGCATCGTTTTTGTTAAGATTTTTTTCGTAATGGTTCATATTATTTAAATTTAAAATTCATTATATAATCACTTCCAGTCGTAGCAGTTTTAAAATGATTTTCTACCCTTGGCAATACTCTTTCAAAATAAAATTTTGCAGTTTGGATTTTGTCTTCATAAAAATCTTTATTGTTATCATAATCTTTAAAGCTTACTTCTAAAACTTTAATCCATGCATGAGCTATAGAAACAAAACCCAATGCTTTTAAGTAATCATTACAAGCTGCGCTAGCGTCATCCTTCGAGTTTTGTATTTTTTCTTTAATCCAAGAAGTAAAATTAGATAAAATTTTAATATTAGTATTAAAATCTTCAACAAAAGGTTTGATCTTCTCATTCAATATGTTGGTATCATTTTTAATCATATCTAAATATCTATTAATTATATCGCCATTTTTATTGACTAGTTTTCTAAATACTAAATCAATAGCTTGAATAGAATTTGTCCCTTCGTAAATTGGAGTGATCCTATTATCTCTATACAATTGTTCAATTCCTTGGTCTTTTGTGTATCCATAGCCTCCATGAACTTGCATTGCATCACTTGTTATTTCCATTCCCATATCTGTAAACATTGTTTTAACGACTGGGGTCATTAAAGAAACAAAGTCTGATGCTTCTTGCCTGACTTTTTCATCTTTATGATTTAAACTAACTTCTGTTTGTTGAGATAACCAAAAACATAGTGCTCTTTCACCTTCAATAATTGATTTCATATTTAATAAAGATTTTTTTATATCTGCATGTTCAATTATATGATCTGCACTATCAGTAGATTTGCTATTATTTGCTTTTCCTTGCTTTCTTTCTTTGGCATAACTTACTGAATTTTGGTAAGCAATTTCAGAAATTCCTAACCCCTGTATTCCAACAACAATTCTTTCTAGATTCATCATTGTAAACATAGCGTTAAGTCCCTTGTTCTTGGTACCAATCATATAACCAACTGCATTCTCAAAGTTTAATACACATGTTGCAGAACCCTTAACTCCCATCTTACTTTCTATCGATCCTGTTGAAATTCCATTTTTTGATCCTATAGATCCATCTTCATTAACATTAAACTTGGGAACTAAAAATAAACTTATGCCTTTTGTTCCTTTAGGAGAATCTGTTACTCTTGCTATAACTAAATGGATAATATTTTCTGTTAAGTCATGATCACCAGAAGTAATAAATATTTTTTGTCCACTTATTTTAAAAGTTCCATTAGATTGTTCTACAGCTTTTGTTTTTAGTAATCCTAAATCTGTTCCACAAACTGGTTCTGTTAAGCACATAGTTCCACTCCACTTACCTTCAACCATTTTAGGTAAATATTTATTTTTTATTTCTTCTTTTGCGTGATGATGAATGCAATTATATGCTCCTATACTTAGTTCACTATACAGTTTGAATGAAAGACTTGCTGATGATAACATTTCGTCAAAAAAGGTACTCACAGTTTTTGGCATACCTTGTCCACCATACTTAGGATCACAAGAAAGAGATGTCCATCCATCCTCTATATATTTATCATAAGCTTCTTTATAACCAGGAGGAGTTCTAACAACTCCATTTTCTAAAATAGTTGGATTTTCATCTCCAGATTTAGCCAAAGGTAAAATTATATTTTGATTAATTTTAGCTGCTTCATCTAATATATTTTTAACTAATTCAGAATTAACTTCTTTATATTTTTCAATTTCGTTATAATTTTTATTATTTCTCAACTTATCGAAAAGAAACATCATATCTTCTACTGGGGCAGTATAAATTGGCATTTTATAAGCTTAGAATAGTTGATTAATTATTGCAATTTTGAAATTATAGCATCGCCCATTTCAGATGTAGATACTTCCTTCATCCCTTTGGATAAAATATCTTTAGTTCTAAGACCTTTATCTAAAATGCTTTGAACTGCTTTTTCTAAAACATCTGCTTCTTTATCTAAATTAAGAGAATATCTTAAAGCCATTGCAAAACTTAATATTGTTGCAATTGGATTAGCTATTCCTTTTCCAGCAATATCAGGTGCTGAACCGTGTATCGGTTCATACATTGCTCTTACTTTTCCCTCCTTATTTTTTGCTCCTAAAGATGCTGAAGGCAATAATCCTAAAGAACCAGTTAACATTGATGCTTCATCAGATAACATATCTCCAAATAAATTGTCAGTAACTATCACATCAAACTGTTTTGGATTTCTAAGTAATTGCATAGCACAGTTATCTGCTAGCATATGGTTTAATTCTACATCTTTAAATTCTTTATCATGTAATTCTTGAACCTCTTCTTTCCAAAGCAAGCCGGCTTCCATTACATTTGATTTTTCACATGATGTAACTTTATTTTGTCTTTTTTTGGCTAAATCAAAAGCAACTCTTGCAACTCTTTGAATCTCACTTGTTGTATAGGTGTGAGTGTTAATTCCTTTTCGTTCACCATTATCAATTGGTTTAATTCCTCTTGGTTCGCCAAAATAAATTCCACCTGTAAGTTCTCTAACTATCATAATATCTAGTCCAGAAACAATTTCAGGTTTAAGGGTTGAAGCGTTTACTAATTGTTTAAAACATATTGCTGGTCTTAAATTAGCAAACAATTTAAGTTCTTTTCTTAATTTTAATAATGCTCTTTCAGGTTTTTTTGAAAATTCCACATCGTCCCACTTAGGACCTCCTACCGCTCCAAGAATTACAGCTTCACATTCTAAAGCTTTATAAAAAACTTCATCAGTTATAGGAGTTCCATGTTTATCATACGAGGCTCCACCGGCTAAATCCTCATCTATTTCAAAATCTAGTGATTTATTTTTATTAAACCATTGAATAATTTTTTTTACTTCTCTAACAACTTCTGGTCCAATTCCATCGCCCGGTAATAATAAAAATTTTCTTTTTTTAACTTTAATCATTAAATATCCATGGTTTTGATATTTTTAATTTTTTTTCAAATAATACAATTTTTTCAGATTTTTCTAAAGACAATGCAATATCATCTAATCCTTCAATTAAACACTTTTTTTTAAATGGATCTAAATCAAACTTAATTTCATTATTTCCAAAAATAATTTTTTGGTCATTTAAATCTACATTTATTTCTTTTTTTCTTAAAGAATACTCAGAAATTTGTTTGATTTTTTCTTCATCAATTTTGATTGGTAATATTCCATTTTTAAAACAATTATTATAAAAAATGTCTGCATAACTTGAACTAATTACACATGTAATGCCAAAATCAAGTAAAGCCCACGGTGCATGTTCTCTGGAAGATCCACAGCCAAAATTCTTTCCTGCAATTAAAATTTTAGATTCGTTAAATGGTTTCTGGTTTAAAATAAAATCTTTTATCTCATTTCCTTGATCATCATATCTCATTTCAAAAAATAAGTTTTTTCCAAGACCTGTTCTCTTTATTGTCTTTAAAAATTGTTTTGGAATTATCATATCTGTATCAATATTTACTATTGGTAAATAAGCAGGGATACTTTTAAGTTTATTAAATTTTTGCATTAATTTTGATACTTTCTTACATCATCTAAATTTCCAGAAATCGCAGCTGCAGCTGCCATGCCTGGACTAACCAAATGTGTTCTTCCACCTCTTCCTTGTCTGCCTTCAAAGTTTCTATTAGATGTAGACGCACACCTTTCACCTGGTTTTAATTTGTCTGCATTCATTGCCAAACACATAGAACATCCGGGTTCTCTCCATTCAAAACCTGAATTTATAAAAATCTTGTCTAAACCCTCTTGTTCAGCTTTTTCCTTAACTAATCCTGAGCCTGGAACAACCATTGCATTAACATGTTTTGCAATTTTTTTATCTTTTAATATTTTTGCTGCTTCCCTTAAATCTTCAATTCTACCATTTGTACAACTACCAATAAAAACCTTATCAATTTTAATATCTTTAACTAAAATATCAGAATTTAAACCCATATATTTTAATGATCTTTCTATTGAATTTCTTTTATCTGGATCAGTTTCATTTTTTGGATTGGGAACTTTTCCATCAATTGTAACTACATCTTGAGGTGAAGTTCCCCAAGTAACCATTGGTTTAATATCTTTTGCCTCTAAATTAATTTCTTTATCAAAATTAGCACCATCGTCAGATTTAAGATTGCCCCAATACTCTAAGGCTTTTTCCCAGTTGTCTTTTTTTGGCGACATTGGTTTATCTTTTAAATAATCAAAAACTTTTTGGTCAGGTTGGATTAAGCCTGCTCTTGCTCCACCCTCTATTGTCATATTACAAATTGTCATTCGATTTTCCACACTAAGAGTAGAAATTAAGTTACCGGCATATTCAATTACATAACCTGTTCCACCAGCTGTTCCAATTTTTCCTATTATTTGTAAAATTACATCTTTTGCTGTTACACCAATTGGTAATGTTCCATTTACATTAATTCTAAAATTTTTTGATTTTTTTTGTACTAAAGTTTGTGTAGCTAGCACATGTTCAACTTCTGAGGTTCCAATACCAAATGCTAAAGCTCCAAATGCTCCATGAGTTGCTGTATGACTATCACCACAAACTATAACAGTTCCTGGTTGAGTAAAACCTTGTTCTGGACCAATGATATGAACTATTCCTTGTCTTTTATCGTTCATTCCAAAAACCTGGATTCCAAATTCTTTGCAATTTGAATCTAATGTATCGACCTGTATTTTTGACTCTTGGTCAAAAATTCCTTTTGTTCTATCTGTAGTTGGAACATTATGATCCGCTACAGCTAAAGTAAGTTTAGGTTGTCTGACTTTTCTATTTGAATTTCTTAAACCTTCGAATGCTTGTGGACTGGTTACTTCATGAATCAAATGTCTATCAACAAAAAGTAATGAAGTTCCATCTTCTTGTTCATGAACAAGATGTTCGTTCCAAATTTTATCGTAAATTGTGTGCGACATTTAGAAAAAATTATTTTTTTTCTTCAGGAGTATCTTCTTTAATCTCTTCTTTTGTTTTTTCAGCTTTAGTAGCTACCAATTTGTCTTCTGAAGTTTTTGGTTTATCTACTGCTTTTTCTTCAATAACTGGTGCTAAATTTTCTTCAGTAACTTCTTCAGGTTTTGAATCAACATCAATACCTATTTTCTTTTTTATTTTTTCTGTAATTCTAGCTGATTTACCTGTTCGATCTCTTAAATAATAAAGTTTAGCTCTTCTAACTTTTCCTGATCTAATAACTTTTATAGAAGCAACAATTGGACTATATAAAGCAAAAGTTCTTTCAACTCCTTCTCCAAAAGATATTTTTCTTACTGTAAATGATGAATTTAAATCTCTATTTTTTTTAGCAATACAAACGCCTTCAAAATATTGAATTCTATCTCTTTTTCCTTCGGTAATCTTTACACCCACTTTAATTATGTCGCCGGGAAAAAAATCTGGAAGTTTTTTTTCTGCAGAAATTTTCTTTACATTTGCAATATTGATTTCTTCTATCGTTTTCATGTTTAAATTTATCAAATTAATTCTTTTTATATTTTTGCCACAAATCTGGTCTTCGGTCGCGTGTTATAGCCTCAGATTGAGATAAACGCCAGTCTTTAATTTTCGCATGATCTCCTGATAATAATACATCTGGAACTGTTTTTTTTTCCCAAATTTGGGGTTTTGTATATTGAGGATACTCTAAAAGTCCATTCTCAAAACTTTCTTCCTCCACTGATGTTTCATTGCCAAGTACTCCAGGTAATAATCTTATAATTGCATCTAACATCACAAATGCAGCACTTTCTCCACCAGATAAAACAAAATCGCCTATGCTCACTTCTTCTATGTTTCTTGATTCTATTACTCT
>CACIPT010000021.1 GCA_902588595.1 uncultured Pelagibacteraceae bacterium
ATAATGAATTAAAACCAAGTGAAGTTAAAGAGTTAATTCAAATATGCCAGAAGAAAATTGATGAGTACATCAAGAAAAGAGGCAGGAAGATATGGGAGCACAGAAAAAAATCTTCAGGGATAATTTCAGGAAGTATTAGATGGGAAGTTTTAAAACGATCTAAAGGTAGATGTGAGGTATGTGGCATAACGAATGATAAAAAAGCTTTAGAAGTAGATCACATAATTCCGAGAGCAAATGGAGGATCTGATGAGCTGCATAACCTCCAAGCGCTTTGCTATAGCTGCAATTCTATGAAAAAAAATAAGGATGATACAGACTTTAGGCTAATAAAATTAAGCTATGAAAAACGAGATAATGATTGTTTATTTTGCAAAATACAAAACAAAGAAGCAATAGTTGAAAATGAATTAGCTTATGCAACATATGATAGTTATCCAGTTACAAGTAAGCATTGTTTAATTATTCCCAAAAGACACGTAAGTGATTATTTTGAACTATACCAGCCTGAAATAAATGCATGCAACAGATTGATTACAGAAATGAAAAATAAAATTGGTAAGAGCGATAAATTAGTAAAAGGTTTTAATATAGGTATTAATTCAGGAGTAGTAGCTGGACAATCAATTATGCATTGCCACATTCACCTAATTCCTAGACGAAAAGGAGATATTGAAAATCCTAGAGGTGGAGTCAGAGGTGTTATACCTTCAAAACAAAAATATTAACTATGAAAATAGTTTCATGGAACATAGGTAAAAATTTTAAAATAATAGACCAGCAATTAAAAATTGTTGATGAACAAAAACCCAGCATATTAGCTTTACAGGAAGTAACTAGTAAAAGTTACAAAATAATAAATGAAATTTTGAGACCAAAGTTTAAGCATATACATTTTAGTCTAGATTTAATTAAAGATAATAAATTGTCAGTTGGTCCTAGAAAATTAGGAGTTTTAACTGCATCAAATTATAAATTAGAAATGAGAGATTTAAATGAGTTTAATATTCCGTGGAGAGAAAGAATACTTAATCATAATATTTATACAGGTAAGAAAAAGATTAGATTCTATAATGCATACATACCTCCAGGTTCTTCTAATGGTTGGATTAAAATTGAAACTTTAGAAGGTATATTTGAAGGTTTAAATACAACAAGTTCAGATCCAAGGATTTTATGTGGAGATTTTAATATACCGCAATCAGAAAATCATAGACATAACATTATTACTTTTGCACAAAAAATGAAACTAAAGGGCAAACCCAGACTTAAGAAAAGCTTCAGGGGTGGAAGTGGAAAAAGATGGGATCAAGCTGAAAGAAATTTATTTGAAAACTTAAAGCCAGTAGGTATGCAAGATAGTTATAGAAAGAAGCATTCTTACAAAACCTATGAATATTCATTTGCAATTATAAGAAAAGGTAAAGTAGCAGCTAAAAGACGGTTTGATCATTTTTTTACATCAGATGATTTATCTGTAAATCAAATTGGATACCTGCACTCATATAGAGAAAAAAAATTAAGTGACCATTCACCTATACAAATTGATTTAGATTAAATTTACTAGTGCGGACACAGAGCGGATAAAATTAAATTTATCTAAATAATTGTTGATAAATATAAGATGCTAAGGGGCGTTCTGTTGCCAGGTGCCCCGAACTTTGTAACGTTATTCAAGAATAACAGCTTATATCAAGCAACTTTAGCCGACAGATTAGCACACTTGGGAGTCCATAAAAAGGGTTATCTGCGGTTCTATTGCGGCAA
This sequence comes from uncultured Pelagibacteraceae bacterium, assembly GCA_902588595.1. Lineage (GTDB taxonomy): Bacteria > Pseudomonadota > Alphaproteobacteria > Pelagibacterales > Pelagibacteraceae > Pelagibacter. The sequence continues at coordinate 1,768 of CACIPT010000021.1, forward strand.
GAAACTGAACTGCGGCTGAACTAAAATGATTCAAATTGACTCACTATTGCGCTCGCTGTTGCTCGCGCGACTTCGCAAAAGAGGTACCAGTTTGGTTTTCAAAGTTGAAGTTTAACTTTGAACCCAACCACCTTTTTTTATAAAGGGGTCCCACTGCTTTAGACTATATAGCTTAATACAGACGGTTAGAGACGTTGAAAACTTATTTGAGTTTTAAGTACCTAACCCAAAAAAATTTCAAAAAAATCCCCATAAAACCAACCTTGATACATGACAAGACTCAACGTTAATTCTTTGGTATCATGAAGCATGAAGAAGGTAACAAAAGATAATCGAAAATCATATATATATACAGCGATCAATATATCAGTAGTAGTCATTATTTTTGCGATATTGAATCTTTGGTCCATTGGGGATTTTGAAAATTATAAAAAGATCTCAGGTTTTAAAAGTAAAATTTTATCAGATGATATTAAATTTAATAAATCTCCACCAACTGAATTATTTGGAATTAAGTTATTCGGTGACATTGATAACCATTTATTAGAAAAAACAAGAATTCATGATGAAAAAGCTAATAATAAAAAATTTGTATATATTGAGCATGATACTGAAAGTTCCTCGAAGAGGCGCAAATTTAAAATTGAGACGTCTTCTTCATTTCAAGAATATTTTGCTTCAGCTGGGGAAGATAGAAAAATAAATGTTATATTTGCGATGACTGATCCTTTTATAGAATTAAAAGGCAATAAAAATTTCTCCAAAGCATGTTCGGATGCTAGGAACAAATTTTTAAAGAGGAATAATTTAAAAAAAACAGATTTTAAAAATAAATTTTATATAGATTCTCATAAAGGAGCTACTTCAAAATCAATTCATGATTCTTTTGCTGATCTTTTATCAATAGATTATATCGTTAACAATAATAACGATGGGGTTTTAAAAGCTGAAAAAGTAAGATTATCAATTGTTTGTATATATGAGATAAATCTAAAAAGTATTGAATATGGTTTTGCACTTATGCTTTATAGTGTAGAGGCTTTTCAAGATTTATTTGTCATAGGTGATCATTGGACTGAGATAGAAAAACCTTCTAATAGTTGGATAAGAAAATATCGAAATAAAAAAGACAAGTGAAAAAATTCTAGCTCCAGGTCAATAATTATATGAAATCAAAAGCCTTCACCCTAATAGAGCTCCTAGTCGTAGTAGCCATCATCGGTATTCTAGCTGCGGTAGGGGTTGTTGCTTATAATGGGTATACGGCAAGTGCCAAGGTTGCTGCTACTAAATCAATTCACAATACAATAATAAAAAAAATTAATTTAACAATTCAAGAATGTGACTTAAATGGAAGTGTTTACTTAAAAAGAGATCTTGGTAATAAAAAAGCATGGAAACATACTTGTTCAAGTTATATTACTGCTAATATGTGGACTTTGTTTTCTGTCTATTTACTTAACGATTGGTACAATGATGGTAATTGGAAATATTCAAGCCCACCTACAAAAAATATAAAAAATCCTGAAATAGTTCAGCAAGGTGGTTCATGTGTCAATGCCAAAGCTGATCACCTTGTGGGATATGTCTGGATAGGACCAACAACTTATGTTGACCATCTCACGGTTTGTACATGTTTAAAATCACCGTGCAGTGATATTAAAAATAGACTGGAAGATAAGATTTATATTGATTAGAGCGCGGGACTCATAAGCCCGAGGTCAGGGGTCTGAAATAACGATTGTTATAACTTATTCAAGATTTCTAAATTATTGATCACACATAGGGCACAGTGGTAAGATGTTTTATGAAACGTTCAGGCTTCACTCTAATAGAACTCCTAGTCGTAGTAGCTATCATCGGTATTCTTGCTGCAGTGGGTACTTTTGCCTATAGTAAATATACTCTTGCCGCAAAAAAAAGTGCTACGATACAACAATATAAATCATTTGTTAGTTTAATGGAGTCACAACTTGCTTTGTGCTACTTGGGTGATAGCAATATGAAACTTATGTATAAACAGGAAGACCAAACTTATTATGATTATCCCTGCAAAGTAGAAAGTCACATGAGGAATGGAAGAACTTCACAATTAATAAATTATATGATTAATCATGCAAAAAACTTAGGCGGTGGATCAAAAGGTGGAAAAACTGGAAAAGGAGGTCAATGGTTAAATCCTTATGCAAAAGGTGGAATTGATGCAAAAACTGGAAAAAGATACAGGGCAAGCTGGGATCCTGGAAATGCATTTTCTGAAGGTCCTAAGGGAGCTATAAGTGCTACACTGAAATATCCTTGTGATCCATATTGTAAGATAGTTATATCGACAGAATATGATGACTCACATGAACCACAGGTTTGTAAAAAAAACTGTAAAAAACTTAGTAAAGAAATTATTGATAAAAGAAAATCAAAATAAAAAAATAATGAAACAAAAAGCCTTCACCCTAATAGAACTCCTAGTCGTAGTAGCCATCATCGGTATTCTAGCTGCTGTAGGAGTGGTTGCTTATAATGGATATACCAAAAGCGCTAAAGCATCTGCTGCAAAAGCAAATCATAACCTCGTCAGAAATTTTGTTGTGAATGAAACTATGAAGTGTGTGCTTGGTGAGTCTTATATAATGGAAAAAACTGTCGATTGCTCTAAACCTATATATAATGATGCAAATTCTATGAGACCATTAATAATAAATTTTTTCGATGGTAAAATTAATAATCCTTATACAGGAGGAAAGGGAGTTGCAGTAAATGCTGGAGTTCCGGACAATGATAATGAAATTGGAGAAGTTCATATCTCTCCCCAATCAGGCCCTGAAAGGCTGAGATTTATGATATGTTTTAAAAGTCCTTGCACAAATGCAAACAATAGGATTGACGAAACAATCTACTTACCATCTTAATTGATTGATATATGAACCGCAAAGCTTTCACTTTAATAGAGCTCCTAGTCGTAGTAGCCATCATCGGTATTCTAGCTGCCGTAGGAGTAGTTGCTTATAATGGATATACTAAGAGTGCTAAAAATGCTGTCATAAAAAACAATCATACAAATGTTGTAAAAGCAATTTCAGCCGATGCCATGAAATGTGAACTAGAGGGCTCTTTAGATCGACTAATTTATTTTGACAATAAAACAAGAAACTATTCATGTAGCGGAAGTGACTACACGGCTTTTAATTCATCTATTATGGAAAGGCATTTTAAGTATCTTTTAATAAAAAATCCATTAATAAAAAGTTCTAAATCAAGTAGGGATGCAGTTATTAAAGAGGAAATGGCTGTATGGTTTATAGTTAATCTTGATAGGGGTAATGAATCTGGAAAAACATTTATAAATAATAAAAAAATAGGAAATAATTATTATTACAGAGTCAAATCCATTTTAATTGACGGAAGCAAAATTGAAGATAGCGTTCAATATAGGTAATTTTTTATGAAACAAAAAGGTTTCACTCTAATAGAACTTTTTAGATATAGGATTTTGTGGGACAACTATAGCAAGACTATAGCATGGGTAGATAAAATAAAAAAATTTTACTTATTACCCTTGTTCAATTATAAATATTAGCATAAATACTCATGAAATTCATAAATGCCCTCGTGGTGAAATTGGTAGACACAAAGGACTTAAAAGCCGAGGGATTCACAAGTGAGTCAGTCCGTGGTAGTCTCTGGTAGTCTCAAACATCCTATAAAATCACATAACTTTAAAATAGCTTTCAATTAAGATTAGAAAATAAGGCTTAATTAATTTGTTCAAACTGGAGCAAGACTGGAGCATAGAGAGATAATATAATAAGCTTTAATTATGAAAAAACTTTTAGGGATTGTGGTTTTGTTTCTTTTTTGGTGCAATGTTTCATTTGGTGAAATTCTTAAATTAAATTGTAGTTTATACTCATTTGAAGGTGATGATAGAGTTTCTAAATCAGATGTTGATGATTTAATAAAATGCAACAAAGATACAATTTATGAAGTTAATTTACGTACCTGGGATGTAGCTGCATTTAATCAAGGCTGTCCACCTATGGATAATATTCCAGTGGGCATTCTTACTGAAAAAGATGACAAGTCTACTTTTTGGTGGACCAAGGGTCCTTCAAAGAGTGTCATTCTAGGGAATGATGTGTTTGTTTTTTTATCTTACAAATATTATGAAGAGAAAAAAATTTTGATTAGAACTGATTATATAGCTGAAGATCTTCAAGCTTTAGAAGGTATATTTTTGGGGAAAAAAAAACCTAAAGACCAACAGAAAATATTAATTTGGAAAAGAAAATGTATATAAAATGAAAAAACTTTTAGGAATTACAATAGTCAGTTTGGTTTTTTATTTTAATCCAATAATTGTTAATAATGCAAAATCTTGGGGCACAGACCCTTTAGAAAAATGTATGAACAGGGTTATCAAAGGCACTTTTAATGGAAATGAAAACCTAGCTGCATCGGCAGCAAAACTCTGCGCTGGTGCAAATAAAGGTACCGACAAATGTATGAGTAGGGTTATCAAAGGCACTTATAATGGAAATGAAAACCTAGCTGCATCGGCAGCAAAACTTTGCTTAGGTAATTAAAGAAAATTTAATTAATGAGAACCTTTGAAAATACTTTAAATGAAAGTATTAGATAGGATTTTATAGGACAAACTGGAGCAAGACTGGAGCATAGGGAGATAAACTAAAAAAAAATTTGATTAATGATCTTGTTAAATTATAAATGTTAGCATAAATACTTATGAAATTGACAAATGCCCTCGTGGTGAAATTGGTAGACACAAAGGACTTAAAATCCTTGCCCTTTTGGGAGTGCCAGTTCGAGTCTGGCCGAGGGCACCAATTTATTTTTTATTTAAATTGTTAAATATATAAAAAATTTATTTAATTATTTCACCAATAATAATGAAATTTGATTTAATTAGAGCAAGTTTAATATGAAATATTTTGTATTTTATATTTTTAAAATTAGAAAAAATTTCCAAAATATCATTTTTAGATAATAGATTTAAATTTTCTATTTTAGAAAAATATTCTAGACCTATAATTTTTAGTATTTTCCTATGAATTTTTTTTGGCAACCAATGAATTAAGGGAATTTTAGTATGAAAATCGAATGGATAAAATCTATTAGGCGTTGTTATTACAAAAATTTTTTTACTAAGTTTTATAATATTTTCAGTCATTTTAATTTGAGAATTTTTGTCTCCCACATGCTCTATTGTTGCATTTGATATAACAAGATCAGAACTATAGTTTTCAATTTCTTCATGTGAAAAATTGTCTGTAATTGATTTTGTTAGTGTTTTTGAAAAAAATTTTGAATTAATTTTTTGATCAGATATTGATCTATAAATTTTTATATTTCTTAAATTTTTTATTAAATAATTGCTACTTTCAAAGCCATCATCATCTGTTGTTCCAATATCAAGCGCATGCTCAATTGATTGATTTGAAATATATTTATTAATAATTTCTGACATCTCATGTCTTTTTTTTATTACAATTTTATCTAAAAAATTGTTATGCTTATTGCTATAGATTGAATTGTTCATTAAATTTTGTTTCTTTTGTAAAATTTACATTTTACTGTATCAACCAGAAAGTGAATTGTCATTTATTTATTAGCGCAAAATTTTTACTATGGTAAAAGATTTTATTCGATACAAAAAATGAATGTTGGTAATTTTATTATTAAGGGTAACAAAATAGCATTTTTAATAATTATTTTATCTTTTTTTACATCAATATCTTTAAGCAATTATTTTATTAATAAATACGATAAGTATGAAGTTTCCACAGATGAATTAGAAGCCCATGCAATGATTAAATCAGATCTGGCAGATTATTGGTCAAATGCAAAAATTTTCAAAAAAGATTTAAATGACAATAAAAATTTTATTTCTTCGGGTAATGAAATGTGGAGATCTTACTTACATGAAAGATTAATTGGTTTGTATTTTTATGTAACAGATAGCAAAATGTTTGATATTTGGGATATAGAAAAGTACGTGCCATTACTTTTTAACTCCGAAGATAAAATAAAGATTGCAAATGGAAATAAATATTTATTCTTAATTTTACAATCTTTACTCTATTATTTAATTTTATTATTTCTTTATATAAAAATAATTAATTATTATCCAAAAAAACACTGCATTTGCACTCAGTAAATCCAAATATTTTTACTTTTCATTCTTCTTTTTTTACAGAATCTATTTTTTATTCTCTACAATTACTTTTTATATATTTTTTGATTGATTTTTCTAATAAAAAAAAAAACAATTTTATAATAGGCCTATTGCTTGGAATAATGTTTATGCAAAAACCTTTTGTAATATATTTTGTAATACCTTTGTTATTTTTTTATTTATACATTTTTAAAAAAAAAAGCTTTTTACCAATTATTGCTCTTATGTTTGGATATTTGTTAATACTTATCTTTGTAGGTGTTTCTAATTATCAAAGAATAGGAAAATTTTATATTATGCCTGGTTTAACAAATTATGGTTTATATTATTATGCATCAGATAACATTGTTTCTAAGGCAAATAATATTTCACAAAATGAAGCTAGCAAAATTAGAGTTAGGTCGAAAGATGAGTGGATAAAAAAAAATAATATTAATTTAGATAAAGAGACAGATAGAATAAAATTATATAAATATTTTAAAAAATACGCAAATCAATCTATTATTGAAAATCCAATAATAAGCATTAAATATCATTTATATAAAAGTTTACAAACAGGAATCTTAACTCCAGTTTATATATTTCATTTTTATAAAAATGAATTTAGAAAGAAGCCTTATTATTATTTTGAAGAAAGCTATAGAAGCAAATGGCTAAAAATAAATATTTCTTATTCAATGTTTATATACTTTTTTGTAATATTAGGATTTTTTTACTCATTAAAAGAAAAAGAAAGATTAAACTTTAAATTTACCTTGATAATAGTACTATTTTCAGTTTACTTACTAGCTGTTGGTGGTTGGGTAGGAGTTTCAAGAGTTTGGAATCCATCACTAATATTTTTTTCATTTCTATTTAGCAATGGTTTGCTAGCCATTTTTGAAAAAAAAGTAAATTAAAACAAACAAGATGATTATATTATAAATGCAAGTTGTAATTTTAGCAGGAGGTTTAGGATCTAGATTGTCCAAAGAAACTAAAGTTATACCCAAAGCATTAGTAAAAATTGGAAAAAAACCAATAATTCTTCATTTAATAAATTATTATCAATCATTTGGTTATAATGACTTTATTATATGTCTTGGCTATAAGGGCAATTTAATAAATGATTTTTTTTCTAAAGAAAAAAGTAAAAAATATTTTAAAAATTTAAATATTAAATTAATAAAAACAGGTCAAAAATCTTTCACAGGTGAAAGAATTAGAAGAATTAAAAAATATATTAAAGGGGATTTTTTTTTAACATATTGTGATGGGTTATCTGATATTGATTTAAATAAAACTCTTAATTTATTTAAAAAATCTAAAAAAATCGGACTTGTTTCTTCAATAAACCCCAGAAGTCGATTTGGAGTTCTTTCGATAGATAAAAAAAATAATGTATTAAGTTTCAATGAAAAAGATAAAAGTGCAAATACCTGGATTAATGCTGGTTTTTTTATATTTAGTAAATCTATTTTTAGATTTATTAAAGGTAGAAATCCTATTTTTGAAAGAACACCTCTTTATGATTTAACAAAAAAAAATCAATTAGTAGCTTATAAACATAAGGGTTTTTGGCAATGCATGGATACTTTGAAAGATAAGATGATACTTAATAAAATATGGAGTAAACAAAGAGCTCCCTGGAAAAAATGATAAATAATTTTTACAATAAAAAAAAAATATTAGTAACAGGTGCCACAGGATTTAAAGGTGCATGGTTATGCTATTGGCTGAATATGCTTGGAGCTAAAGTTTATGGAGTAGGCCATAATCCAAATAAAAATAAAAATTTATTTTATAGTTTAAAATTAGATAAAAAAATTAAACTTAAACTTTTTGATATAAGAGATAAAAAAAAATTAAAATCTTTTATAAATTCATGTAAACCAAAAATAATATTTCATTTAGCCGCTCAACCACTTATTTTAGATTCATATAAAAAGCCACATTTAACTTATACCGTTAATAGCATTGGAACTCTAAATATTTTAGAAACTGTAAGAGAAACGAATTCAGTTAAATCATTAATATGCATTACTTCTGATAAATGTTACGAAAGTAATTTTTCAACAAAAGGATTTAAAGAGAATGATCGGTTAGGAGGCAAAGATCCATATAGTGGATCAAAAGCTTCTGCGGAAATAATTATTAAAACCTATCAAGAAAGTTTTTTTAAAAATACGAAATGTGGAGTAGCAAGCGCTCGTGCAGGTAATGTTATCGGAGGTGGAGATTGGTCTGAAAATAGATTAATACCTGATGCAATAAATTCGATAATAAAAAATAAGACAATTTTTATTAGAAATCCAAATTTTAATAGACCTTGGCAGCACGTTCTGGAGCCATTATATGGATATTTAGTTCTTGCGGAAAAACTATACAAAAAACCAAAAATTTATTCTGGACCATGGAATTTTGGAACAAAAAAAAATACAGTAACTAATGTTTTAAAAATTGTTAATGAAATTGTTAAATTTTGGGGCAAAGGAAAAATAAACTTTAAAAAAAATCAAAAATACTATGAACAAACTAATTTACAACTAAACATAAATAAATCTATTAATATTTTAAAATGGAAACCAAAATATTCTATAATTAAAAGTGTACATGTTACTACTGATTGGTATAAAAAAGTTTTAATTGAGAAATTAAGTGTAGAAAAAATAACTGAAAAACAAATCAAAGATTATATGTATGCTTAGCAAAATTAAAATATATAAACTAAATAAATTAAAAAATTCAAAAGGTGATGTTTTAAAATATTTGAATAAAAATAATAAATATTTTAAAAAATTTGGTGAAATATATTTTACAGAAATAAAAAAAAAAAAATAAAAGGATGGAATTTTCACAAAAAATGTCAGTGTCTACTAACTGTTCCAGTTGGTAAAGTAAAATTTGTATTTGCAGAAAAAATTAGCGGAAGAAAAAAAGTAATTATAATAGGAAAAAAAAGCTATTCAATTATAGTTGTTCCTCCACGTATTTGGTTTAGTTTTACTTCTTTGGAAAAAATTTCTTTAGTTGTAAATACAGTAAATGAAATTCATAATAATAAAGAGACATTAAAAATACCAATAAACTAATACAAATGTTATAAAAATATTATGTTGAAAAAACTGTCAGTCTTAATTCCTGTTTATAATGAAAAAGATACGATTAAATCTTGTGTAGAATCTGTTTTAAATGCAGATACTATGGGCATGGACATAGAAATAATTATTTCTGACAATAATTCAAATGACGGAACAAAAGAAATTTTGAATTCCTTAACAGATGATAGAATTAAAGTATTATTTAGAAAAGAAAATAATGGCAAAGGAGCAAATATAAAAAATGCACTTCAAGAAGCAGAAGGTGATTTAATATTATTTCAAGATGGTGATTTAGAATATTCACCCAAAGATTATAAAACTTTGTTAGAGCCTTTTTTTATTTACAATGCAGACATTGTGTTTGGTTCTAGGCTTACAAGAGCAAAAGCTACAAGCATAGTAGGCTTTCCTAATTATATTGCTAATATTTCAATTACATTTTTAGCAAATTTTTTATTTAATAAAATTTTTACTGATATTTCTACAGGTTATAAAGTTTTTAAGAAAAATGTAATTAAAAGTTTAAAAATTACTTCAGATGGTTTTGAAATAGAGCCAGAGATTACTGCCAAAATATCAAAAAATAAAAATAATAGAATTTTTGAAGTACCAATAACAATTAATTCTAGAAGCTATGAAGAAGGAAAAAAAGTAAAATGGTGGCATTTTTTTACTTATGTTTATAGTTTAGTTAAATGGAGAATTGTAGATTAATATATTTTTTAATTTTTAAAATTAATTATAGATTATAAAATTTAATGATTAGACCTATTATAATTTCTGACGCTAATAAAAAATCCTTAAAGATAAAAAAATTTTTTTCAAAAAATATTAGAAAAAATAAATCACTAAAATCTAATTTGGTAATAGTAATTGGTGGCGATGGTTTTATGCTTAAAACACTAAAGAAAAATAAAAATTCATCAAAATTTTTTTATGGAATAAACTCAGGAAGCTATGGATTTCTAATGAATAAATTTTCAACGAAGCATACCATAAAAAATCTTTCAAAAGCTAAAATGATTACCATTTCCCCTTTAGAAATGATTGTAAAAAATAAACAAGGATTAAATAAGAAATCAATTGCAATCAATGAAGTTTCAATTTTAAGACAAAGTAGGCAAGCTGCATCTCTATCAATCCAAACTGGAAAAAAAACAATTATAAAAAGATTAATTTCAGATGGAGTTCTTGTCTCAACTCCCGCAGGTAGTACGGCTTATAACTTATCAGTTCATGGCCCTATCTTGAGTTTGCATTCAAAGAAACTTTCCATTTCACCAATAAGCGCATTTAGACCAAGAAGATGGAAAGGTAAAATTATAAGTGACAAATCAATTGTAAAAATAAAAAATTTAAATCCAAAAAAAAGACCAATTAGTGCTGTAGCAGATAATTTAGAATTTAGAAACGCAAAGAAAATTATAATCAAAACAAATAAAAAAATTCAATTTAATTTGCTTTACGACTCCAACAGAAGTCTCCAAAAGAAAATTAAAATAGAACAGATAAGAAAAGAAACAATTTAATTTTACTGTGTAAAGAAATGTCTATTTTGAAACAAAAAATAGTTAAAATTTACTTTCATTTATCTAAATGATGCAATAGGTATATTAAAACTGCTATGAAAAAGTGGTGCCCCCGCACGGATTCGAACCGCGGACCTATTGATTACAAATCAATTGCTCTACCAGCTGAGCTACAAGGGCTTGATGGATATTTATTAATTTTCTTTAAACTAATCAAGTTATTTTTTCCTTTTCATTACATGATGGAATACAATAGCTGCACTATTTGATATATTTAAACTTTCAATGTTTTGATTAATTTCTATTTTAACTAAAAAGTCAGCATACTTTTCAGTGTGTTTTTTAATACCAAAACCTTCAGAGCCAAAAAGAAGGATATTATTTCCTTTCCATTCAATTTCTGTAAAATTTTTTTTACTTTTCGCATCAAATCCATAAACCCAAAAGTTTTTTTCTCTTAAAAATTTTAGTGTAGTATTTATATTTGGCGCTTTAAAAATATTTACGTGTTCCATACAACCACTTGCTGATTTATACATTAATTTACTTTCTTTTGGAAAATGTCTTTCTTTAATTATAATTCCATCTAAATCAAATGAAGCTACACTTCTAATTATTGAACCAATATTTCTTGGATCAGTTACTTCATCTAAACAGGCAAAAGTTAAATTTGTCTTATTTTTAATGAATTCTTTTACGATTAAATCTTCTAAATGTTCTATTTCAGCCACATATCCTTGATGCAGAATATCTTCATTTCCAGTATACTTATCTAGTTCTTTTTTGTTTTTAAAATAAACTTTTACATCTTTAAGAAGATTTTGTTTTTTGCTTTCTCTGTGAATATTTTTTTTACTTTCTTCAGTTAAAAAAACTCTCAATACCTTGCGGTCTGGGTTTTTCAAGGCTTCTAAAACAGAATGTTTGCCAACTATAAAAAATGATCTTTTATTCATAAATTTTATTGTTTTTTATACGTTTTTTTACTTATTTTCTCACTATTTCTCGTATTGCATTTACGCAATAAAAATATATAAACCGCTTGTTGTTTAAAGCTTTATTGAACAAGGGGACGCTTCCCCTGCGAAAAGGAGGGGTACCAAAGCGGTCAAATGGGGCGGGCTGTAAACCCGTTGACTTCGGTCTTCGAAGGTTCGAATCCTTCCCCCTCCACCATTTAATTTAGTTTTAAATAATTTTGGAGTGAACTTGGGTGATGCGGGTGTAGTTCAATGGTAGAACGCTAGCCTTCCAAGCTGGATGTAAGGGTTCGATTCCCTTTACCCGCTCCAAAAATTATTAATAAAAAGAAGAAAAAGAGGTAAAAATATAATGTCGAAAGAAAAGTTTGTAAGAAATAAACCGCACTGTAACATTGGTACAATCGGTCACGTCGATCACGGTAAAACAACTTTAACGGCCGCTATAACTAAAGTTTTAGCTGAAAGTGGTGGTGCGAATTTTGTTGCTTATGATCAAATAGATAAAGCTCCAGAAGAAAAGGAAAGAGGAATTACAATCTCAACAGCACACGTGGAATATGAGACTGAAAAAAGACACTACGCACACGTTGATTGTCCAGGCCACGCTGACTATGTAAAAAATATGATTACAGGTGCAGCACAGATGGATGGTGCAATATTAGTTGTTAATGCTGCTGATGGTCCGATGCCTCAAACAAGAGAGCATATTCTTTTGGCAAGACAAGTTGGAGTACCAGCAATTGTTGTTTATCTAAATAAAGTGGATCAAGTTGATGATAAAGAAATGATTGATTTAGTTGAAGAAGAAATAAAAGAATTATTAACTTCTTATAAATTTCCTGGCGACAAAACTCCAATTATAAAAGGTTCAGCGCTAGCTGCAGTAGAAGGAAAAGACGAAGAAGTTGGTAAAAAATCAATTATGGAATTAATGAAAGCTGTTGATGAACATATTCCTCAACCTGACAGACCAAAAGATAAACCTTTCTTGATGCCAGTTGAAGATGTTTTTTCAATTTCTGGAAGAGGTACAGTAGTTACTGGAAGAGTAGAATCAGGTGTAATAAAAACTGGAGAAGAAATAGAAATAGTTGGTATTAGAGATACAAAAAAATCAGTTTGTACAGGCGTTGAGATGTTCAGAAAACTTTTAGACACAGGTGAAGCTGGTGATAACATTGGTGCACTTTTAAGAGGTGTAGAAAGAGATGATGTTGAGAGAGGTCAAGTTTTGTGTAAGCCAGGCTCTGTCACGCCGCATACTAAATTTGAAGCTCAAGCATATGTTCTTAAAAAAGAAGAGGGTGGAAGACACACACCGTTCTTTACTAAATACAGACCGCAGTTTTATTTCAGAACTACAGATGTAACTGGAGAAGTAGAATTGCCATCAGGTACAGAAATGGTAATGCCAGGTGATGATGCTAAGTTTACTGTTAAACTAATTACACCAATCGCAATGAGTGAAAAATTAAATTTTGCTATTAGAGAAGGTGGAAGAACCGTAGGAGCTGGAGTAGTAACTAAGATTGTAGAGTAAGCTCCCTTAGGAGTGTAGCTCAATTGGTAGAGCGCCGGTCTCCAAAACCGGAGGTTGGGGGTTCGATTCCCTCCGCTCCTGCCAAATAAGGAAATTTGATATATGAAAAACCCTTTAAAATTTATTCAAGAAGTAAAACAAGAAGCTTTTAAAGTTACATGGCCAACTGGAAAAGAAACTTTACAAGGAACTTTAATGGTTATTGCTATGGCGATTTTAGCTTCACTGTTTTTTTTACTTTTAGATCAATTATTGAAGTTTTTTTTGGAATTAGTTTTAAAAATTAGCTTTTAAGTTATGAAAAATTGGTACATTGTTCAGTCGCACTCAAGTTTTGAAAACAAAGTAGCCCAACTAATAAGAGAAGGAGCTGAAAAAGCTAAATTTCCTGAAAAAATTGAAGAAATAGTAGTACCAACTCATGATGTTACTGAAGTTAAAAGAGGAAAGAGAATACAGAGAAAAAAGAAATATTTTCCAGGCTATGTTTTGATTAAAAGTGAAATGGATAATGATTTATACCATATGATAAAAGGAATTAAAAAAGTTAGTGGTTTTTTAGGATCAAAAGGAATTCCAGCTCCAGTATCAGATAAAGAAATCGAGAAAATTCTAGGCCAGATAAAAGATGGAGTGGCTCAACCTAAATCAAGCGTTGAATACACCGTAGGTGAAAAAGTTCAAGTTATTGATGGACCTTTTGCATCATTTACTGGTTTAGTAGAAGATATTGATGAAGAAAAATCTAGACTAAAGGTTTCAGTTTCTATATTTGGTAGACCAACACCAGTAGATTTAGAATATAATCAAGTGGAGAAGGTAAGTTAATGGCAAAAAAAGAAATTAGTGGTTATGTGAAATTACAAATAAAAGGTGGACAAGCGAATCCGGCACCACCTGTTGGTCCAGCATTAGGACAAAGAGGAATTAATATTATGGATTTTTGTAAAGCATTTAATGAAAAAACAAAAAAATTTATGGGGAAACCTGTTCCGGTTGTTATTACAGTTTATAAAGATAAAAAATTTGATTTTATTATCAAATCACCACCAGCATCACATTTTATAAAAGAGGCAATTAAATTAAAAAGTGGATCACAAGAACCTGGAAGAAATATAATTGCATCAATAACAAAAAAACAGATTGAAGAGATTGCAAAGCAAAAAATGGAAGATTTAAATGCACACGATATTGAAGAAGCTTCAAAAATTATAGCTGGTTCTGCAAGATCAATGGGAATTGAGGTAAAAGAATAATGTCTTCAAAAAGATATAATAAATTAATAGAAAAAAATAAAGAGTTAAAATCTAAACTTATAGAAAATCTTTTGCCTGAAATTAAAAAAAATTGTACTACTAAATTTGATGAGTCTGTAGACTTAAGTTTACAAATAAATAATAAACAAAAGAAAAGTGAGATAAATTTAAGAACAGTAGTGAATCTTCCTGCCGGATCAGGAAAAAAAATTAAAGTAGCTGTTGTATGTGAAGAAGCAAAATCAAAAATAGCAAAAGATGCAGGTGCAGATATTGTAGGAGGAGAAGAATTTATTGAAAAAATTAAATCTGGTGAATTAAATTTTGAAAAATTAATTTGTACCCCCTTTATGATGGTTAAGCTGTCTAAATTAGGAAAAATATTAGGTCCAAAAGGATTAATGCCTAATCCAAAACTTGGTACTGTTACTGACGATTTAAGTAAGGCCGTTTCAAATGCTAAATCAGGACAAGCTGAAATTAAAAATGATAAAGATGGCAATTTAGGATTAAGTATAGGAAAAAAATCTTTTTCCGATGAGAAAATAATTCAAAATTTTAATGCAGTTCTTGATGTTTTAGAAAAAGAAAAAGGTAACCAAACTATCAAAGGTGATTTAATAAAAAG
>CACIPT010000022.1 GCA_902588595.1 uncultured Pelagibacteraceae bacterium
TAAATTAGATTAAATAAAATGAAACAATCTCCAAAAATAATATTAAATATATTTTTTTTATTTTTAATGACATTCCCATGTATGAGTGAAGAAAAGAATGAAAACTTTAACGAGCATGAGTTAAATTTTTATACAGGAATGTTTGATTTTAGCGATGATGGACAAAGAGCAGCTTTATTTGGATTTCAACATCAAAACGAAAATTTAGTAAGAGATAGTTTTTTAGGTACAATATCTCCAGTTACTGGTTTTATGGTAACAGAAAACAATGCTGCATACGCTTATACTGGAATTCAAGCAAATTATAATCTAGGCAAATTGAATGTTACACCTTCTTTTACACCTGGGCTGTATGGCCAAGGAGATGGAAAAGATTTAGGACATGCAATAGAATTTAAAAGCGAAATTCAACTTTCCTTAGATTTGTTTTCAAATAGTGAGTTGGGTTTTTCTTACAATCATATATCTAATGCTAGTCTTGGAGAAAAAAATCCAGGCGCAAATAGTTATATGTTTAATTTTGTTAAACAATTTTAATTATAAAAAAAATGAATCTAAAGGATTGTCATAACTTTAGTGACTTTAAAAAATTAGCTAAAAAAAAATTACCCTCACCAATCTTTCACTATATTGATGGTGGAGCAGATGATGAAATTACTTTAAATAGAAATACAAGTTCATTCAATGATGTTGATTTAGTTCCTAATGTATTAAGAGGTGTTGAAGATGTAGATTTATCAACAACTATTTTTGGAAAAAAAATTGACCTTCCTTTCTATTGTGCCTCAACTGCTTTACAAAGATTGTTTCATTACGATGGAGAAAGAGCTGTAGGGAAGGCAGCTCAGAAATTTAATACTATGTTTGGAGTTTCAGCGTTATCAACAGTAAGCGTTGAAGAAATAGCTTCTTTAATTGATACTCCAAAAATGTTTCAGTTTTATTTTCATAAAGATAGAGGGTTAAATGATGCAGTATTGGAAAGGGTTAAAGCAGCCAAGTTTGATGTTATGGCACTGACCGTTGACACAATTACAGGAGGTAATCGTGAAAGGGATTTAAGAACAGGCTTTACATCTCCACCAAAACTTACTTTATCAAGTTTATTTAGTTTTGCATCAAAGCCTATGTGGGGAATTAATTATTTAACCAAAGGAAAATTTGAATTACCTCATTTACAGGATCACGTAAGTGAAGGAACTAATATTGCCACTTCAATCGGAGATTATTTTTCTACTATGCTTGACCAGTCCATGAATTGGAAAGATGCCGAAAAACTTTGTTCTCAATGGGGAGGACATTTTGCACTAAAAGGAATAATGAGTGTTGAAGATGCTAAACGAGCAGTAGATATAGGATGTAGTGGAATTATGGTATCAAATCATGGCGGAAGACAGTTAGATGGATCCAGATCTCCTTTTGATCAATTAGCTGCAATAGTAGATGCTGTGGGAGATAAGATGGATGTGATATGTGAAGGAGGAATTCAAAGAGGAACACATATTCTTAAAGCACTTTCAATAGGCGCAAAAGCATGTTCTGGAGGAAGACTTTATCTTTATGCTTTAGCAGGAGCTGGCCAAGCAGGCGTTGAAAGAGCTTTAAGTCAATACCGCGCAGAAATAGAGCGTGATATGAAACTTATGGGGTGCAATAAGATAAGCGATTTAAATAGAAATAATTTAAGATATAGAAAAATATGAAATTAAAGGATTGTCATAATTTTGAAGATTTTAGAAAATTAGCTAAAAAAAAATTACCTTCACCAATCTTTCACTATATTGACGGTGGAGCAGACGATGAAGTTACTTTAAATAGAAATACAAGTTCATTTAACGATTATGATTTGGTTCCAAGTGTTTTAAATGATGTTTCAAATATAGATATGTCCACTACTGTTTTAGGAGAAAAAATTGATTTTCCATTATTTCCAGCAGCTACCGCTATGCACCGACTTTACCACCATGAAGGAGAAAGAGCGTCAGCAAAGGCTGCAGAAAAAATGGGTACTATTTTTGGTACATCAACTATGGGAACAGTCAGCATTGAAGAAATTGCAAAGGTAAACAAAGGTCCAAAACTTTTTCAGTTATATATTCATAAAGATAGAGGACTTACTGACAATCTATTAGAAAGATGTAAAAAAGCTGGTTTCAGTAGCATGTGTTTAACCGTTGATACTGTAGTGGCAGGCAATAGAGAGAGAGATAGAAGAACAGGATTTACTACTCCTCCAAAGTTAACATTAGGAAGTTTATTAAGTTTTGCATTACATCCAGGCTGGACAATTAATAATTTAATTCATGAAAAATTTAAATTGGCAAACATTGTTCATATGACTCAAAAAGGAACTAGTATAGATAAATCAGTTATTGATTATATAAATGAACAATTTGATCCAGCTATGAATTGGAAAGATGCAGAGTATTGTGTAAAAAAATGGAATGGGCCTTTTGCATTAAAAGGGGTTATGAGTGTTGAAGATGCAAAGAAAGCAATTGATATTGGTTGTACCGCTATAATGATTTCTAATCATGGTGGAAGACAATTAGATGGTTCAAGAGCACCCTTTGATCAACTTGCTGAAATAGTAGATGCAGTTGGAGATAAAATTGAGGTAATACTTGATGGAGGAGTTAGAAGAGGAACACATGTACTCAAGGCTTTATGTATAGGTGCAAAAGCATGTAGTTTTGGTAAGGGTTATTTATTTGCTTTAGCAGCCGGAGGTCAAAAAGGTGTAGAAAAAATTTTAGAAAATATGAAAACAGAAATTAATCGTGATATGAAGTTAATGGGATGCAAAAATTTGGGAGAGCTTAATAGGTCAAAATTAATTCATAGAAAATAATATGAAACTTGCCAAAAATATTGAAAGACTGGGTACAGAGTCAGCCTTTAAAATTTTAGCGGAAGCAAAAAAATTAGAAGCAGAAGGCAAAAAAATAATTCACTTAAGCTTAGGTCAGCCAGATTTTAAATCACCCAAACATGTAGTGGAAGCAACAAAAAAAGCATTAGATGATGGTCATCATGGATATGTTTTACCAAACGGAACAATTGAGTGTAGAAAGGCAGTTTCTAGAAAAATTAAAAAACTTTACAATGTAGACATAGACCCTGAGCGAGTAATTATTATGCCTGGCGGAAAACCAACTATGTATTATGCAATAACACTATTTGGTGAACCGGGCGCAGAAATAATTTATCCAGATCCAGGATTCCCAATCTATGAATCAATGATTAATTATACTGGAGCAAAAGCAGTTCCAATTAATATGCTTGAGAATAAAGATTTTTCAATTAATCCTGAAAAAATACTATCATTGATTAATAACAATACTCGTCTTTTAATATTAAATAATCCTAATAATCCAACTGGAGCATTTACAGAAAAAAATAAAATAGATCAATTAGCAGAAGGTTTAAAAAAATTTCCTAATGTTGCAATTTTAAGTGATGAAATTTATAGCAGACAAATTTATGATGAAAAAAAAATGCCTACTTTTTTTAACTATCCTGAATTATATGATCGATTAATTGTTCTTGATGGATGGAGCAAAGCTTATGCAATGACTGGTTGGAGGTTAGGTTGGTCAGTATGGCCAGAAAAACTTGTAGAACATGTAATTAAGTTTTGTGTAAATAATCATTCATGTGTAAATGCCGCAATTCAACATGGAGCTATTGCTGCCCTAGATGGTCCAGATGACCCCATAAACTTTATGATGGAAAAATTTACAAAAAGAAGAAAATTAATTTATGAAGGTTTAAATAACATTAAAGGAATTGAATGCGTTATGCCAGGTGGTGGTTTTTATGCTTTTCCAAAAGTAAAAGGAACTGGAATGAATGGAAAAGAATTTGCAAAAAAATGTCTTCATGAAGCAGGTGTTGCAATCGTACCCGGCACCGCTTTTGGAAAGAAAGCTGAAGATTATGTAAGATTTAGTTTTGCCGCTTCACAAGACAATATTTCTAAAGCATTAGAAAATATTAAAAAAATGCCTAGTTAATTTATTTAGTGTATTTTTATTGATATAGATCAATTTTCTAATTTATTGAGTGTATTTTTTTTAATTAGCTTTTATAATTAAGATAATAAAATGAATGATATATTAAAACAGAAATTAACAGAAATTTTAAAAGATAGAATTTCTTTTTCAGAAGGTACCAGAGCAAATTATGCGAGAGGAGAAGATGCATATGAGCCAGTTTTATCTAAAGCAGTGGTCTTTCCCGAAACTAACGAAGAAGTATCTAAAATTTTAAAACTTTGCAATGAACACAAAGTTCCTGTAGTTCCATTTGGAACTGGTACATCGTTAGAAGGACATGCGGTAGGAAATGAAAATGGAATCACAATATCTCTTGAAAAAATGAACAAAGTTCTTAATGTGAATGCCTCTGATTTTGATTGTAGAGTGCAAGCAAATGTTACGCGAAAACAATTAAATGAATATTTAAGAGAAGATGGAGTATTTTTTCCAATTGATCCAGGTGCGGATGCTGCACTAGGAGGAATGGCAGCATGTTCAGCTTCAGGAACTATGGCAGTAAAATATGGAACAATGAGAACGGTAGTATCAGGATTAACCGTAGTTTTAGCAAATGGCGATATAATTAAAACCGGAACAAGAGCAAAAAAATCTTCTGCAGGATATAATTTAACTAATTTATTTATTGGTTCAGAAGGAACTTTAGGAATTATCACCGAAGTACATTTAAGATTATCACCAATACCAGAAAGTATAATGAGTGCTGTCTGTCATTTTCCAGATTTAGAATCTGCTGTATTAACTGCACAGGAAGTAATTCAATATGGAATACCAATTGCTAGAATTGAAATGTTAAATAAAGACCAAATGGAGATAAGCATTAAGTATTCCAAATTAGAAAATGCGGAACCATTACCTACACTTTTTTTTGAATTTCATGGAAGTGAATCGGCCAATAAAGAAGCAATCAAAATTGTTGAGGAACTTTCAAAAAATAATGGAGGAAGTGATTTTAAATGGGCAGAGTCAGTTGAAGAAAGAAATAAATTATGGAAAGCAAGACATGAAATATATTATGCTGTGAAGGCACAAGGGGAAAATGTAAAAATTTATGCAACAGATATATGTGTTCCTATTTCTAATTTAGTTGAATGTATTAAATTTTCTGAAAAAGAAATTCAGCAGCATGGCTTAAAAGCACCAATGGTAGGCCATGTTGGAGACGGAAATTTTCATGTAACAGTTATTTATGATCCCAAAACCAAAAACCTCCCCAACCCAATTCATAATAAGCCCAAATAGAACCTAATAAAATTCCAATTGTTAAAAAAAACCATGCTATCTGAATCCATTTTTTTATATGTATTGCCCATTCTCTATTAATATTATTTTGAACTAATGATGCTAAAGAGGCAGAAAAAATTATTGATGATCCTACATAACCTAAATATAAAATTGGAGGATGAATTGCTAATGCAGGATCTTGTAATATTGGATTTAAACCAAGACCTTCGTTTGGAACTGGAAACAAAAAGTTAAATGGGTTTGAAGTTAAGAGTAAAAATAAAAAAAACCCTGAAATAATAATTTGTTGAAAAAAAATAGATAGAAATCTGTATTTTATAGGTTGTTTTTTTGAAAAAATAATAAATAAAAAGATAAATAAAGTTAGAACAAGTAGCCAAAGTAGCAAGCTTCCCTCATGATTACCCCAAGTTCCGGTAATTTTATAAAATATTGGTTTTGTTGAATGTGAATTATTATAAACAGTTGCATTACTAAAATCTGAAATAACAAAAGAATAAACTAGAGATATAAAACTTATTACAACGGTAAAAAACTGTATAAATAAAAGTGAAAAAATATTTTGATTTATATTTTGATTATTTTTTTTTAAACAAAAAATTGAGTAAACAAGTAAGCTTGCTGAAATAACAAAACCTAATAAAAGTGAATAATATCCTATGTGACTTAAAATCACTTATTTATCTCCAAAGCTTCTTTAACTTCTGGTGGCATATAATTTTCATCATGTTTCGCTAATATTTTTTTTGCATTAAAAAAACTACGATCATTTAAATAACCTTCTGCAACAACTCCTTTTCCTTCTGAGAATAAATTTGGTATAGCACCAGAATAAGTAACATTTATCTCATTTTTAAAATCAGTTATTATAAAATTAATTTCATTTTGACTTAATTTAACTGTTTTTTCTTTGACCATTCCTCCAACTCTAATTCTTTTTTTATTATCAATTTCAGATAAATTTTTTATTTCTGTAGGAGAAATAAAATAAACAACATTTTCTTCTAATGATTTTAGGATAAAAAAAACAGATAGAGCTACAATTAAAAAAATAAATGATAAAAACAATAGCCTTAATTTAACTTTCTTACCATACATGGCTAGTTAAAGTTAAATTTTTGAAACTGAATTGCTTGCTAAAATTCCTTTGTATGCTTCTTGTGCTCTAACAGCTTTTTTCTTATCAGAAGTTAAAGTTAAATATTTAGCATCAAATTTAATTTTTTCTTTAACAAGCTGAATTTTAATTACTATGTATAGAGCTGTAAAACTAATCAATGTAAATGCAAATGCAGACCAAACATAAATCCCATAACCATTCATTGAAATAATGTCATTAATCATAATCTATCTAGTCCTTTATTTTTAATTTTTATCAGTTCTGTATTATATTTCATCAAAAAAATCAGGATAGAGAATAGTGCAAATGCCGCAGTCATTAAAGTCAAAGGAATCATCATAGAAGTGTGTATTGAAGTTTTTGAGAATATACTTATTGAAGCAGGTTGATGTAATGTTGACCACCAATCAACTGAATACTTAATAATTGGAACATTTATGGCTCCTAATATTGCAATCAATGAAGTTATTCTATTAACTTTTTCTCTACTATCGTAAATTCTCCAAGCTAAAATATAGATAATATAAAATAAAGCTAATATTAACATCGATGTAATTCTTGCATCCCAAGCCCACCAAGTTCCCCAGGTTGGTTTGCCCCAAATAGATCCGGTTACCAAAGCAATTATATTAAAAACTAAACCGGATGGTGCTAAACTTTTTGCAATTAATACAAAAGATTTATTTTTAAAAATTATTATTACAAAAGATAATATTGCAATAATTGAAAAAGTGCCTAGTGCTATCCATGCAGATGGTACATGAACATACATTATCCTTACAGAATGGCTTTGGATATAATCTTCAGGTGAAATAATTAAAGCTTCAATTAAACCAATAGAAATTATAATTATAAAAATAAATAAAACATATTTGGGAGCTTTAGATGTTATTGAAAAAATCTTATTTGGCTCAAAATTTTTTAGCATTTAAGACTTATATCTATAAAAATTTATTTTGTTGAATAATTTTTTTGTGATTGTTCCGATCAAGAATACTACAGAGGGAGATAAATAAGGGATAATAAAGTATCCTTGATCAGAATATAATTATTTATAAACTCTAGTTATGTCTAAGTTTTGAGTGAATTGTGTTAGAATATTGTCTATCTATTAATTTGAAGGCTTAAAATAGGTTGAGCCCTTTTTTCCTGAAAATATCTCATTGATCAGAGGATGTTTTATTGGTTCCTCTGATTCATCAACTAACAAATTCTGCTCGGATACATAAGCCTCATAGGTAACATCATCATTTTCAGCTAGAAGATGGTAAAAAGGTTGATTTTTCCTTGGCCTAACATTTTTTGGTATTGATTGGTACCACTCTTCTGAATTGTTAAATTCAAAATCAACATCATAAATAACACCTCTAAAATCAAAATGTTTGTGTTTTACAACATCACCAATTGAAAATTTAGCTTTTTGAATACTCACAGGGTAAATATGGATATTTAAATAAAAAAATCAATAAAAAAATTTAAATGTTTTTTCATTCTGTTAATATATTTTGGTGAACAAATCATTTATTAAATTTATCACTGATTTTGGGCCTCTATTAGTTTTTTTAAGTTTTTATTACAAGAACGAAAAAAATTTAACTGTGGCAATCCCTCCATTCATAGTTGCAACATTAATATCTTTAATTGTTGTTTGGATTTTAGAAAAAAAAATACCAATGGTACCTTTGCTTGGTGGAATATTTATTACTTTATTTGGTGGTCTTACAATATATTTTGATAATCCTGTTTTTATTTATATTAAACCAACAATAATAAATATATTATTTGGTCTAGCACTCTTATTTGGAAAATTTTTTTCAAATGAACCAATTTTAAAAAAAATGCTTGGTAAGTCTATGCAACTTACTGACGAAGGTTGGAAAATCTTAAACTTTCGATGGGTATATTTTTTTTTTAGTTTGGCACTATTAAATGAGATTATTTGGCGAACACAATCTGAAGAGTTTTGGGTTAATTTTAAAGTTTGGGGAATATTGCCTTTGACAATTATTTTTACAGCGTTTCAAATATCAGTAATTAATAAATATAAATTAAATGAATAGAAATTTAAAACTAATAATAAATAACATTTATTCAGAAAAAAATTCTCAATATTTTTTTGAAAAATATGAGTTAAAAATTATATTAGATTTATATGCAAAAATGGTCTCTGAAGGCTCTTGGAAAGATTATGGATTAAATATTTCAAGCAAACAAGTAGGTTTCAGCGTATTTAAAAATGCTGCTGAAAACGCAAAATATAAAATTTGTAAAAATTTTAAACCTATTAATAAAAATTTGAAATATTTGATTACAGACTCTAAAGGCAAAATATTAAAAAACTCTAATGAGCTTAAAAACCTACTAAAAAATATTAATTGGAAAAAATTGTAAAATTATCTTCTTTGACCAAAAAGTCTTAGCAACATTATAAATAGATTTATAAAGTCTAGGTAAAGAGTTAAAGCTCCCATAACTGCTTTTTTACCCATTAACTCACCAGTATCGGAAGCAGCATACATATTTTTAATTTTTTGAGTATCATACGCAGTTAGGCCAACAAAAATTAACACTCCTAAAATTGAAATAACAAAATACATCATTGATGATTTTAAAAATATATTAACTAAAGATGCAATAATTATTCCAATTAGGCCCATCATTAAAAAGGAACCTAGCTTAGTTAAGTCTCTCTTTGTCGTATATCCATAAATACTCATAGCGCCAAAAGTTGCAGATGTAATAAAAAATACTCTTGCAACACTTACTCCCGTATAAACTAATAATATCCATGATAAGGATAAACCCATAAGAGCTGCAAATATCCAAAATACTGTTTGCGCTTTAGCGGCGCTCATTTTGTTTATTCCAAAACTCATGTAAAAAACTATTCCAAGAGGTGCCAACATTACAATCCACTTTAATCCAGAAAAGAATAGAGCATTTCCAAAGCTCGTAAATCCAGCTATAGCTCCACTAGCATCGGTTACTAC
This sequence comes from uncultured Pelagibacteraceae bacterium, assembly GCA_902588595.1. GTDB lineage: Bacteria > Pseudomonadota > Alphaproteobacteria > Pelagibacterales > Pelagibacteraceae > Pelagibacter. The sequence goes on from CACIPT010000022.1 coordinate 9,414, forward strand.
TGACATTTTGAAAGAAAAAAGAGCTATGATTCCGGTTAACAGTACTCCTGTTGCCATATAGTTGTATACTTTTAGCATGTAGGCTCTTAAGCCTTCATCCATTACAACAGTTGTTTGTGTAGCTTCTTTTACTTTGCTAAATATATTTTGTTTATTAAATTCCATACCATTTATATAATAGTCTTTTACTATTTATTCAAGATATCATAAAAACCCTTAAAAAATATTTAATATTTAATGAATTATAGAAAATTAGGCAATACAGATCTTGAAGTTAGCACTATTTGTTTAGGAACTATGACTTGGGGGGAGCAAAATACTCAAGAAGAAGGTTTTGAACAAATGGATTATGCATTGGATCAAGGAATAAATTTTTTTGATACAGCTGAATTATATGCGATCCCTCCAAAAGAAGAAACATATGGAAAAACAGAAGAAATTATAGGTAATTGGTTTAAAAAAAAGAATAACAGATCTAAGATAATTTTAGCTACAAAAATTTCAGGACCTGGTCTTAGTTGGATTAGAGGTGGAGAAAATCAGTATGATAAAAAAAATTTAACAGAAGCCGTAAACCAAAGTCTAAAAAGACTTCAAACTGATTACATAGATTTATATCAATTACATTGGCCAGAAAGAAAAAGTAATTATTTTGGCAAATTGGGTTATGAACATAAGGACGTTAGTGAATGGAATGATTTTGAAGATATTTTAAACTCTTTAAATGAAATAATAAAATCTGGTAAAATTAAATACATAGGTCTTTCTAATGAAACTGCTTGGGGGTTATTAAAATTTTTAGAAGTTTCTAAAACAAAAAATCTACCTAGAGTAATGTCTGTCCAAAATCCATACAATCTTTTAAATCGGACATATGAAATTGGTTTGGCAGAAACCTCCATAAGAGAAAAAAGTGGTCTGCTAGCTTATTCTCCTTTAGGATCAGGTGTTTTGTCAGGAAAGTATAGAAATGGAGCTTTGCCAGATGGATCTAGAATGAAATTATTTGGAGATAACTTTCCAAGATATAAAACAAAAAATACCAATAATGCTATTGAAGAATATTATAAAATAGCAAAAAAACACAACCTTAATTTAGCTCAAATGTCATTAAAATTTTGTGAATTACAGCCTTTTATGACAAGTGTAATTATTGGGGCCACGACAATGGAGCAGTTGAAAACTGATATAGAAAGTGTAAATGTAAATTTAAGTGATGAAGTTATTAAAGAAATTAATGAAGTTCAAAAAATTTATCCAAATCCATGTCCATAATTAACAAAACAATTATATTTTTTTTTAGTATTTTTATTTTATCGGTAACTTATGTGTCTGCTGAAGAATTAAAAAAAATTGGTAAGTCTAAGGACTGGGAAACATTAGTTTTAATTAAAGATAATGAATTAACTTGCTTTGCTCAAACCAAACCTGTTTTACAATCTCCTAAAGCAAATAAAAGGGAAGCAAGACTTTTTGTATCATTTAGACCCAATGATAAAATTGCAGATGAAATTAGTACAACATCTGGTTATGAATTTAATTCTCAAAATTCAATATTAGCTACATCCGGAAAAAAGAAATATAAATTTGATATTGCTCAAGATGGCTTTGCATGGATTTCAAGTAATAAAGTTGAAAAAAAAAATGATTAAGACTATGAAAAAAGGTTCCAGAATAATGATAACTGCATACAATAAATCTGGATCTCAAACTATTGATCACTATTCATTATTAGGTTTTACAAAAGCTTATAATACTGCAAAAAAAAGTTGCACATAATTTTAGATGAAATCAAGTAAAAGAATTGTGCTCGCTTATTCAGGTGGGCTAGATACTTCAATTATTTTAAAATGGCTTCAAGAAAAATATAAAGCAGAAGTTATTGCTTATACAGCTGATATTGGTCAAGAAATTGATAGAAAAAAAATAGTTAAAAATGCAAAAAAACTAGGTGTAAAAAAAATAATAATAAAAGATTTAAAAGATATTTTTGTAAAAGATTATGTTTATCCAATGATAAGAGGACACGCAATTTATGAAGGTGTTTATTTATTAGGAACTTCTATTGCGAGACCATTGATTGCAAAAGACCAAATTAGAATTGCTAAAAAGTTTAAAGCTAATGCAGTTTCACATGGGTCGACGGGTAAAGGAAATGATCAGGTAAGATTTGAATTAGGATATCATTATTTTGGACCAAAAATTAAAATTATAGCTCCTTGGAGAATTTGGAAACTTAAATCTAGAACTGATTTAATTAATTATGCAAAAAAAACATGGAATACCAATTCCAAAAGATAAGAAAGGAGCTCCACCATTTTCTGTAGATGATAATTTATTTCATACATCAACTGAGGGAAAAGTTTTAGAAAATCCAAAAAATTCAGCTCCCGAATTTATTTTTCAAAGAACAACTTCTCCAGAAAGAGCAGCAAATAAACCATCATACATTTTAATAGGATTTAGAAATGGAGATCCAATAACCGTTAATAGCAAAAAATCATCACCGGGAAACCTATTACAAAAATTAAATATTGTTGCAGGAAAAAATGGAATTGGCAGAGTTGATCTAGTTGAAAATAGATTTATTGGAATAAAATCTAGAGGTATTTATGAAACTCCCGGTGGAACTTTATTAATGGTTGCACATAGAGCAATTGAATCTGTAACATTAGATAAACAAACTATGCACAAAAAAGATGAGATCATGCCAAAATACGCAGAACTTATTTATAATGGTTATTGGTATTCAAAAGCAAGATTTAAACTTCAGAAAATCATTGACCAAAAAAGACATAAAGTAAATGGATCTGTTAAACTTAAACTATATAAAGGCAATATTACGATTGTATCTAGACAAACTAAAAGTAATGCTTATTCAATGAAAAAAGTATCCTTTGAGGAAAATAAAACATTTAATAAATCAAATGTTGAAAGATTTATTAACTTCCATAAAAAAAAACTGAATAAATAATCTTTTATTTTTGGGCCTTTTTAAAACATTCTACAGTATTACTTAATAAACAGGCGATTGTCATAGGTCCAACACCACCAGGAACTGGAGTAAGTGCTTCTGCAACTTTAGAAACTTCATCAAATGCAACATCGCCTACAATACCTTTTTCTGTTTTGTTGATTCCAACGTCTATAACTATTGCTCCTTTTTTTACCCAATCACCCTTAACTAACTCGGGTATTCCTACTGCCGCAATAATTATATCTGCTCTAAGGCATTCCTCTTTTAAATTCTTTGTTTTTGAGTGAGTAATAGTTACAGTACAATTTTCTTTTAAAAGCAATTGCGTCATTGGTTTTCCATTTAAATTTGATCTCCCAATTACTACTGCATGTTTGCCGCTTAAATTTTTTTCAACTTTTTTAAGTAATAGGCTACACCCAAGAGGTGTACACGGAATACTGCTATCATAGCCTGAAGATAAATTTCCAACGTTCACAGGATGAAAGCCATCAACATCTTTTTTATGATCTATGGTTTCTATAACTTTTCTTTTATCAATATGTTTTGGAAGAGGTAATTGAACTAATATACCTGAAACTTTATCATCTTTGTTGAGTTCCTCAATTTTCTTTAATAATAACTTTTCTTCAAGGTCAGCTGGATACCTTAGGGCCTCAGAATTCATACCAACTTCTTTTGCAAATTTTTCTTTGTTTTTTACATAAATTTTACTTGCTGGGTCTTCTCCAACTAATATGACGGTTAGTCCTGGAACTTTATTGTATTTTGATTTTAATTTAGAAACTTCTTTCTTTAACTCTTCTCTTAATTCTGCTGCTATTTTCTTTCCGTCTATTAATATCATGATTTAGTTAAATATTATTGGTGCCACGTAAAGCTTCATACACACTTCTATAAACCAGATCAACAAAAGAAGTATGATTGGCGAAATATCAAAAGCACCCAAGTTAGGCAAAAATCTTCTTATTCTGTTTAAAAAAGGGTCTGTTAAACGATATGTAAATTCTAATATTGAATAAACAAA
>CACIPT010000023.1 GCA_902588595.1 uncultured Pelagibacteraceae bacterium
ACTAAAAAAATTGTTTCAGTTCAAAATGTTAAAAATGGATATGTGAGACCATTTGCTTGGAGAGGAAGTGAAATGATGGCAGTGTCTGCACAAAAAACAAAAATACATGTAGCGATAACAACATGGGAATGGGGAACATATTTTGATCCAAAACTTAAAACAGAAGGAATAAAACTAAATATTTCTAAATGGAGAAGGCCAGCGCCCAATACAATTCCTTGGGACACGAAAGCCTCAGGATTATATATGATCTGTACTCTTTCAAAACATGAGGCAGAGAGAGATGGCTATACAGATTCATTAATGCTTGATCACGAAGGAAATATTGCAGAAGCAACTGGAGCAAATATTTTTTTTAAAGATAAAAATGGGGAATTACACACTCCAATACCCGACAGTTTCTTAGATGGAATAACAAGAAGAACAGTAATTGAAATAGCAAAATCTAAAAATATTAAAGTGAATGAAAGAAAAATTTTACCAAATGAACTTTCAAGTTTTGTTGGATGTTTTTTAACTGGTACTGCAGCTGAGGTTACTCCAGTTTCAAAAATTCTTGAACACACTTATAAAGTTTGTAATGAAATTTTAGATTTGTCAACCAGTTATGAAAAATTAGTTAGAAAAAAGAAAGCAGCTTAATTTTTTTCATCTTCAGATATTGCATGATCTAAGCCTTTTCTTAAATACTCATAACCAGTATATAAAGTTAAAAAAGCTGATAACCATAGCAAAATTATACCAATAGTTTGAGCATTGTAATCTTGAAAATTAAGTATTTTATTTCCTGTTTCTCCAGTCAACAATACTGAAATCGCAACCATTTGTAAAAATGTTTTAGCTTTTGCCAGATTTGATACAGGAAGATTAATTTTTCCCTTAGCTAAAAATTCTCTTAATCCAGAAATCAATATTTCTCTAGTCAAAATTATTATTGCTGCAATTACTTCATAGTTTTTAATTGTTCCATCCATTACTAATAAAATTAAAGCTGTCGCTACAATAATTTTGTCTGCGATAGGATCTAACAACTCTCCTAATTTGGATTCTTCTTTATACATTCTTGCTAATAGTCCATCTAAAAAATCAGTAAATGAAGCTAGGACAAATAATGCAAAAGGTATTACATCGCCATAAAAACCAGGCAAGTAATATGTAAAAACAAATATGGGAACAATTATAATTCTTCCTATTGTTAAGTAATTTGGAATTCTAATTTTCATTCGTGGAAAAAATTATATATTTTTTTTGCAACTTTTTCTTCAACTCCTTCTACTGATTTTATTTCATCTAAGCTTGCAGACTCCACCTGTCTAGCAGATCCAAAATGGTTTAATAACGCCCTTTTTCTCATAGATCCTATACCTTCTATTTGATCCAAAAGAGATTTGGTTATTGATTTCTTTCTTTTTGCCCTATGTGCACTAATAACAAATCTATGAGATTCGTCTCTTAATCTTTGTAGAAAAAAAAGAGTAGGATCGTTTTTTTGAAATTTATATTCTTTACCTTTATGAAAAAAAGTTTCATTCCCACTGTTTCTGTATTTACCTTTAGCTATCGCAATTATTGGAATATCATGAAGTCCTAATTCATTCATAGTTTCTCTGGCTGTTGAATATTGTCCTTTACCACCATCGACTAGAATCAAATCTGGAAAAGAAAGAAAATTACCTTTTTCTTTTATAGCTCTTTTAAATCTTCTATTTAAAACTTCCCTCATCATCCCATAGTCATCTTGTGAATTCTTTTCTATTTTAATATTAAATTTTCTATATCTTTTTTTAATAAATCCTTCGTCACCAAACGCAATTAATGCTCCTACGCTATTTGTTCCCTGAATGTGACTGTTATCGTATACTTCTATAAGATTAATATTTGAATCTAAATTAAATTTCTTAACTACATGTTCAAATAATTCTTTATTATTCTGACTTTCGTATAGTTTTCTATTTAAGCTATCTTTTGCATTTTTTATTGCTAGGTTTATTACTTTAAGTTTTGAACCTTTCTTAGCAATTGAAATACCAATTTCTTTATTTTCTTTTTTAGATAAAGTTTTTTCAATTAAAGATTTTTCTTTAATTTCTTCACTTAAAATAATTGACTTGGGAACACTTTTATTTTCGTAAAATTGAGAAACAAAAGAATTTAAAACATTATTTAAACTTTCATCAGGATCGTGTTTTGGGAAAAAAGCCTGGTTTCCCCAATTTTGTTTTAATCTATAAAAAAATACTTGAATACAAGTTTTGCCTGATTCTTTATATCCAGCAATTACATCTGCTTCGAGTAAGTTTGCCTCATTAATTCTTTGAGAAGATTGAATGATGTTAAGCGATCTAATTCTATCTCTTAATATTGTAGCTTTTTCAAAATCTAAATCTTCACTTGCTTTTTCCATTTGACTAGAAAGATCTTTTTGAATTTTTCTAGATTTGCCAGATACAAACTCAATTGCATCGTCTACTGAATTTTTATATTCAGTTTCATCGATGTAGCCAACACATGGCCCAGAACATCTTTTTATCTGATATAATATACATGGTCTTTTTCTATTCTTAAAAACAGTATCATCACAAACTCTAAGATGAAAAATTTTTTGTATCATTTTAATAGTCCAATTAGCTGAACCTGCTGACGCAAAAGGGCCAAAGAAGAAACCTTCTTTTTCTTTTTTACCTCTATGCTTTTTTATTTGTGGCCATTGATCTTTATTTCCAATGTAAATAAACGGAAAAGATTTATCATCTCTTAAAAGAATATTAAATTTAGGTTTGTATTTTTTGATTAAGTTTGCCTCCAAGAGTAGAGCCTCACTCTCATTTGATGTTGTTGTTATCTCAATTTTTTTGGTTTGTGATAACATCCTTTCAGTTCTTATTATGTGGTTTTTTTCAGTAACGTAACTTTTTAATCTATTTGGAAGACTCTTGGCTTTTCCAACATATAAAATTTCATTATTAAAGTTTAGCATTCTGTAAACTCCAGGAAGTTTGGGTATTAAGGGGAGCTGTTTTTTAATTATTTCTTTTCCCGCCTCAGAACTAATCATAGCTTCTTTTTTTAGAAATTTGTATTCCCACCGAAGAACAATCTTTCATAATTTCTAATTTTTCAATTTGAAGAGTTATTTTATCAATTCTTTTATCTTTAAATAATTCATCAAAAACATCTTCTGCTAAGGTTTCAAGAAAATTATAGTTTTTATTTTTAATTAATTTTTTAATTAATTTCACAATTTTTGCATAATTCACAATTGATTTAAGATCTTTATCATTTGAGGGCTTTTTATCTTCATAGTTAACATCAAGAGTAAATTTAACTTTTTGATTTTTTTCTTTTTCAAAATCATAATAACCAAGCTTTAAATCTAATATTAAATCTTTAATTAGAACTTTCTTTTCATAATTAAATAAGCTTTTATTCTTATTTATTTTGACAATTTTAAGATTATTTTTTTTCATTCTTTAGTTCCTATAATATCTGGTGTTTGCCAGTTTAAACTTTGCCCACTATCAACAGCTAGAACTTGCCCTGTAATAGATCTATTTTTAATTAAAAAGTCAACCGCATTACAAATTTCATTTACATTTACTTGTCTTTTTAATGGAGTTGCTAAATATTGTTTTCTAAAGTGTTTTTCTGTTTGCCTTTTATTTTTTAAAGTAGGGCCAGGCGCTATACCATTTACTCTTATATTGGGAGCAAGACTCATGGCGCTAGTTTTTGTAAGTGTATAAAGACCCGTTTTGCTAATAGTATATGAAAAGAAAAAAGGTGTTAGTTTAAAAACTCTTTGGTCAATAATATTAATTATATTATTATTTTTACCTCTAATATTTTTTGCAAATTCTTTAGATAATAATGCAGGCGTTCTTAAATTAGTTCTTAAATGACGTCCCCAGCTATCAGTTGTAAAATTATCTAGCTTATCATTTTCAAAAAGAGAAGCGTTATTAACTAAACAATTAAAATATTTTAGTTTCGACTTAGCAAATTTTACTATTTTTTTTACATCTGTTTCTTTGCTTAGATCACCTTTAACCAAATATACTTTTGTTTTTTTTTTTGATAATTCCTTTTTTAATTTTTCTGCGCCTAATTTTGATTCATTGTAGTGAATTACTATTTCTACCCCAGGACCAGAAAGCTTTTTTGATATTGCGGCTCCAATTCTTGTTGCACCACCAGTAATTATTATTTTATTTGCTTCCATTTTTTTTCCTTTTTTTTGCTCTTGTTCCCGGCATACCCATAGTTGATCGTCCTTTTGGATAAATTTTATTATTTAGGCTGTAATGTTTTACTTTAGGGTTAAGTGTAATCTCTAATTCAGTACTTTCAAGTTTTCTAATCTCATCTCTTATTTTTGCGGCTTCTTCAAATTCTAAATTTGAAGCAGATTCCTTCATTTTTTTGTTTAAAGCTTTTAAGTGTTTTTTTAGATTTCCTCCAATATTTTCTCCAGTTTCGACTTTTGTATAATCTTTTTCATAAACACTTCCCAGTACATCGCTTATCTCTTTTTTTATTGTTGTTGCACTGATATTATTTTTTTTATTGTATTTTAATTGAATAGTTCTTCTTCTATCTGTTTCTTCAATAGCTTTATTAATGCTATTAGTTTTTCTGTCTGCATATAAAATAACTTTACCATCTAAGTTTCTTGCCGCTCTTCCAATTGTTTGTATTAATGATCTTTCTGATCTTAAAAAACCTTCCTTATCAGCATCTAAAATTCCAACGAGCGCACATTCAGGTATATCCAGTCCTTCTCTTAATAGATTAATACCAACAAGAACATCAAACACTCCCATTCTTAAGTCTCTCATAATTTCAATTCTTTCAAGTGTATCTATATCAGAGTGCATATATCTAACTTTAATTCCATTTTCATGAAGATATTCAGTTAAGTCTTCAGCCATTTTTTTTGTTAAAGTTGTAATCAAAACTCTATAATTTTTTTCAATAGTTTTTTTACATTCATGCATCAAATCATCCACCTGATTTTTTGCAGGCCTAACTTCTACTGGAGGATCAATTAATCCCGTTGGTCTGATTACTTGATCAATATATTTTCCTTTTACCTGTTCTAACTCCCATGGCCCTGGTGTTGCAGACACAAAAACTGTTTGAGTCCTCATCATATTCCACTCTTCAAATTTAAGTGGCCTGTTATCCATACAAGATGGTAATCTAAAACCATATTCGGCAAGAGTACTTTTTCTTGACCTGTCTCCTTTAAACATTCCGTTTAACTGTGGAATAGTTACATGACACTCATCTACAAATACTAAAGTATTATCTGGAAAATATTCAAACAGGGTAGGAGGCGGCTCACCTTTTTTTCTTCCCGACAAAAATCGTGAGTAGTTTTCAATTCCTGCGCAAGACCCCGTTGCTTCGATCATTTCTAAATCAAATTTAGTTCTTTCCTCTAAACGTTGAGCTTCAAGTAATTTATTTTCCTCTTTGTGTTTTTTAAGAGTTATCTCTAATTCTTTTTTAATATTAATAATTGCTTGTTCTATAGTGGGCTTTGGTGTGATGTAGTGACTGTTTGCATATATTTTAACCAATTTTAAATCTTTAATGTGATCTCCAGTTAAAGGATCAAATTCTTCAATTTTTTCTAATTTATCACCGAATAAACTTAATCTCCAAGCACGATCTTCCAAATGTGAAGGAAAAATTTCTAAATATTCTCCTCTAGCTCTAAAAGTTCCTCTATAAAAATTTTGATCATTTCTCTTATATTGTAAATTAACCAATGATTTTATAATTTGTTCTCTATTGTATTCGAATTTTTTTTGAAGAGTTAAGGTCATTTTGCTGTAAGCCTCGACTGAACCTAACCCATAAATACATGATACACTTGCAACTATTAGAACATCATCTCTTTCCAATAAAGATCTTGTTGCTGAATGTCTCATACGATCTATTTGTTCATTAATAGATGCTTCTTTTTCAATATAAGTATCTGATCTAGGAACATAAGCTTCTGGGGTGTAATAGTCATAATAAGAAACAAAATATTCAACTGCATTGTTTGGAAAAAAAGTTTTCATTTCTCCATAAAGTTGAGCTGCTAAAGTCTTATTAGGAGCCAAAATTAAGGAAGGTCTATTGGTTTGTTCTATTACTTTTGCCATTGTAAAAGTTTTTCCAGAACCAGTAACACCCAGTAGAACTTGATTAAATTCACCTTTATTTGCGTTATTAACTAATTTTTTTATTGCTTCAGGTTGATCTCCCGCAGGTTTAAAATCTGTTACAAGTTTAAATTTTTTACCACCTTCAAGTTTTCCGCTTATTTCTGGATTTTTACTTTGAATATCTGTAATTAAATCTTGATAAGTATTTTGCATAAAGTAAACAAGGTATTAGAATATTAATATTTTTCAATGAGCATTATATCTGACAGCTTAAAAAGAATAAAACCATCACCAACTATTGCGGTAACTCAAAAAGCAAGAGAATTAAGAGCAGCCGGAAAAGACGTAATAGGATTAGGGGCAGGAGAGCCAGATTTTGATACACCAGACAATATCAAAGATGCAGCAATAAAAGCGATTAAAGGCGGAGATACTAAATATACTGCTGTTGATGGAACTCCCGAATTAAAAAAAGCAATTGTTGATAAGTTCAAAAGAGAAAATAATTTAAATTATTCAACCGAACAGATAACGGTTGGAACAGGAGGGAAGCAAGTTTTATACAATGCATTCATGGCAACCTTAAATAAAGGTGAGGAAGTAATAATTCCAGCGCCTTTTTGGGTTTCTTACCCTGACATGGTTTTGTTGGCTGGTGGAAAACCAAAAATAGTTAAATGTGATGAAAAAGATGGATTTAAATTAACTCCTAAAAAACTTAAGAAAGCTATTTCAAAAAAAACTAAATGGTTGATTTTGAACTCACCATCAAATCCTACGGGCGCAGGCTACACAAAAGATGAGATAGAAGGTCTGGCAAAAATATTAATAAAAAGTAAAAAAGTACATATTTTAAGCGATGATATTTATGAACATATTAAATATGATAATTTCAATTTTTTTACTATTGCTCAGATTTCAAAATTAAAAGACAGAACATTAACGATGAATGGTGTTAGTAAATCTTACGCAATGACTGGTTGGAGAATTGGGTATGCAGCAGGTCCAAGAGAAATAATTAAAGCTATTAGAAAAATTCAATCTCAATCAACCTCAAACCCTTCATCTGTTAGCCAAGCAGCTTCAGTGGAAGCTTTAAATGGTAAACAAGATTTTATTCAAGAAAGATCTGATGCTTTTAAAGAAAGAAGAAATTTTGTTGTTAAAAGTCTAAATAATATAAAAGGTATAAGTTGTTTAACTCCTAATGGAGCATTTTATGTATTTCCAAGTTGTAAGCAGTTGTTAGGAAAAAAAACAAAACTAAAAACAGACTCAGACTTTGTAGAAAAATTACTCGAAAAAGCAAATGTTGCAGTTGTCCAAGGTTCTGCTTTTGGGTTAGATGGTTATTTTAGAATTTCTTATGCCACTTCCATGGAAAAGCTTAAAATTGCCATGGAGAGAATAAAATCTTTCTGTGAAAATTTATATTAATTTAGTGTGATAAAAATTTTTCCGCCTCTAGTGCAGCCATGCATCCCATTCCAGCAGCAGTTACTGCTTGTCTAAAAACCTTATCTTTAACATCTCCTGCAGCAAAAACTCCGGGGATATTTGTTTCTGTAGAATCTGGTTTTGTAACTAAATAACCTTCTTTATCCATATTTAATTGATCTTTGAAAAGTTGAGTTGCTGGGTCGTGGCCAATCGCAATGAAAAGACCATCTATTTTTAATTCTTCAACTTTGTTTGTTTTTACATTTTTAATTTTTAATCCCTTAACATTTTTTGGTTCATTATCTCCCACAACTTCTTCAACTACACTGTCCCAAATAATTTCAATTTTTTTATTTTCTTTTAATTTTTTTTGAAGCATTTTTTCAGCTCTTAAAGCATTTCTTCTATGAATTAATTTCACTTTGGATGCAAATTTTGTAAGAAACATCGCTTCTTCTACAGCTGCATTTCCTCCCCCAACTACAGCAACTGTTTTATCTTTAAAGAAAAAGCCATCACATGTTGCGCATGCCGAAACACCAAATCCTCTAAATTTTTGTTCGGACTCAATGTTTAACCATCTTGCTTGAGCTCCAGTTGAAATAATAATTGAGTCTGCGGTATATTTTTGGCCACCATCTCCAATAGCTTCAAATGGTTTAGATTTTAAATTTACTGACGAAATATGATCTTCAATCATTTCTGTTCCCACAGCTTTAGCTTGACTACGCATTTGCTCCATTAACCATGGTCCTTGAATTACTTCTGCAAACCCGGGATAATTTTCAACATCAGTTGTGGTTGTTAATTGACCACCTGGTTCCATTCCTGAAACCATAATAGGTTTTAGCATAGCTCTTGCGGCATAAACTGCTGCACTATATCCAGCTGGACCGGATCCAATTATTAACACTTTTGCGTGTTTAGTTGGATTTTGATTCATATCAAAGCTATATAGTAATTTATGTCTAAATTTAAAGGTTTATTATTAACAGAAGGAATGCATGGCATGATAAGCCAAGTTGAAGGTTTAGCAAAAGCTTTAGACATAGATTTTACACACCACAAAGTTGAACTAAATAGTTTTTGGAAATTAATTCCACCTAAATTGACTCCAATTTCAAAACTTACCTTTAAAAATTTTGATCTTAATGATTTTGATATTATTATATCATGTGGAAGAAAAAGTGTAATTCCATCAATTTATCTTAAAAAAAATTCAAAAAAGAAAATCTACAATATCCATATTCAAAATCCCAAAGTTTCGTTACATCATTTTGATTATGTTGTAGCACCTGAGCATGACGGTCTGAGTGGTGAAAATGTTTTGTTATCAAAAGGCGCTATCCACTATCTAACTCAAGAAGAAATAAATAATAACAGGAATTACTTAATTGAAAAATTAGACAAAGATAAAAGTTATTTACTTTTAATATTGGGGGGTCCAAATAAATACTATGATTACACAGACCGAAGTTTAACTAAAATATTTAATCAAGTTAAAAAAGTTTTAGAGGATAATAAGTTACAAATGATAATTATTCCTTCAATAAGAACACCTAATAATATTATAAATTTAGCAAATGATTATTTTGGGAAAGAACATTTGGTTATTAAAAATGTAGATAAAAAAGCTTACTTGTCAGGACTTTCTCTATCTAAATATATAGTTGTTACATGCGATTCTACTTCAATGATTTCAGAAGCAGCTTTAACTGGAAAACCAATCTATATAGCTGAAATACCCGCAAAAAAGAATGATTACAGATTTAAAAATTTTAGAAAATTATTTAACAAATTAAATATTATTAAAAATTTAGATGAAAAACTTGAAATTTGGAACTATGAAAATTTAGATGAAACTAATAGAATAGCTAAAGAAATCAAAAAAAAAATATTTTAATGTCATTTTTAAATTCAATAGAAAATAAATCTAAAAGACATGAAAGCCCCTTTGTCCATTGGGAGCTAAATCAGCCTTTAACAGAAGGGCAAATAAGTGAAATAGTTAATGCAGACATTAAAAATCCAGAAGAACACAGCCTTAATTATGATGGAACCAGAGCAATAGATGGTGGAGAAGGAAAGTTCAGAAAAGGAATTTCTGATGGAGGAAAAGCTTTGAAATTTAGATGTTTTATAACAAAAGAAAATTCTAAAGAATTTCCTAATTTAACAAATTTTATTAAAGAGCTTCAAAATAAAAGTACCTATGAGAGAGTTTCAAGTTTAATTGATAAAGATCTATCCAATTCATATGTGAGAGTTGAAGTTATTTGTGATAGGAAAGGTTTTTGGTTAAAGCCACACTGTGATATCAAAGAAAAACTAATGTCATGTTTGCTATTTGTTAATAAACATAATGAAAGTGAAGATTTAGGAACAGATTTTTATGATAGCAATTTAAAAAAAGTTAAAACAATGCCTTACAGAGATAATTATGGTTATATTTTTTCAAGTGGACCAAACACATGGCATGGAATGGAAAAAAAAGAGATAGTTAAAGAAAGAAGATGCCTTCAAGTAAATTATGTTTCTTTTCAAACTGATTGGAAGGTACAAGATTAAATTTCTTGCAAAGGTGTGACTTCCATTTTTTTTGTTTTCAACGATTTAATAGCTTCTAAACAAGCATAAGCAGTTGACATGTTTGTACAATAAGGCACTTTATTTATTAAAGAAGATCTTCTTAAAGATGTGGAGTCTTGAATACGGTGCTTACGTTTTCCACCTCCAGTATTAATAACCAGGGCAATTTTTTTTGCATTTAACACATCAATAATGTGTGGCGAACCTCCGCTAACTTTATTTATTTTTTTACATTTAATTCCATTTTTATTAATTCTGTTTGCTGTGCCTTCTGTGCCGCATAATTTAAAACCTAATTTTACTAATTGTTTTGCTAAGTCTACTCCCTCATTTTTGTGTCTATCTTTTAAAGAAATAAATGCTAGTCCTTTAGTTGGTAGAGAATTTTGTGAAGCAATTTGACTTTTAGCGTATGCTAAACCAAAGTCTTTATCTATTCCCATTACTTCTCCTGTTGATTTCATTTCTGGACCTAGCAAAACATCAACATTTGGAAATTTATTAAATGGGAAAACAGCCTCTTTAACAGCAAACATGTTTTTATTTTTATTTTTTAAATCAAATTTTTTTAATTTTTCACCCGCCATTATTCTTGAGGCAATTTTGGCTAGAGGAATTCCTTTAGCTTTAGAAACAAAAGGTACAGTTCTGCTGGCTCTTGGATTAACCTCAATAATATAAATTTCATCATTTTTAATTGCAAACTGTACGTTCATAAAACCTTTTACTTTTAATGCTAATGCTAATTTTTTAGTTTGATTATTAATTTCATTGATTAATTCTTTTTTAATAGCAACTGGAGGTATACAACAAGCAGAGTCACCAGAATGTATTCCAGCTTCTTCAATATGCTGCATAATCCCTGCAACAAAAACATCTTTGCCATCTGAAATTGCATCAACATCCACCTCCATCGCGTTATTAATAAATCTATCAATTAAAATTGGATTATTTTCTCCAGCTTTAAAAGCTTCTTCAACAAAATCTTTTAGTTGATTTTTTTCATGAACTATTTCCATGGCCCTACCTCCCAGCACATAGGAAGGTCGCACAACAAGTGGCAAGCCAATATCAGATGCTATTTTTATAGCTTCCTTGTATGTTTTAGCTATTCCACTATCTGCTTGTTTTAATTTTAATTTAATTAAAAGTTTTCTAAACCTATCTCTGTCCTCAGCCAAATCAATTGATGAATATTGAGTGCCTATAATTGGTAAAGAGTTATCATGAAGAAATTTTGCTAATTTAATAGGAGTTTGTCCCCCGAATTGTGCTATTATTCCAATTAAACTCCCTTTTGATTTTTCTTTTAAAATTATGTTATGTACATACTCTTCAATTAAGGGTTCAAAATATAATCTGTCACTTGTATCATAATCAGTTGAAACAGTTTCTGGATTACAGTTGATCATTATTGTTTCAAATCCAGCTTCCTTTAAAGAGTAGCTTGCCTGACAGCAGCAGTAGTCAAATTCAATTCCTTGGCCTATTCTATTTGGTCCGCCACCTAAAATAATAATTTTATTTTTTGAAGAAGGGATGGCTTCACATTCTGCACTTATTGAAAAATTTCTTTGATAAGTTGAATACATATAAGGAGTAAAAGATTTAAACTCAGCAGCGCATGTATCGACTTTTTTGAATACAGGCAAAACTTTTAAAGCTAGTCTTTTTTGTCTAACGATTTTTTCTTTCAAATTAGTAAGATGGGATAATTTTTTATCCGAAAATCCTATTGATTTAATTCTATTAAATTCATTAAAGTTTTTAGGTAGGCCTTTTTTAGAGATTTGATTTTCTTCGTTTACAATTTCTTTAATTTGTTCCAAGAACCAAGGATCTACTTTTGATAATTTATATATTTTTTTTAAATTAATTTTTTTTCGTATTGCTTCTGCAATTAATAAAATTTTATTTGGGATGTTGATCTTTAATTTTTTTTCAATATCATTCTTATTTAAATCAAAAATTCTGTCCAAACCTGAGAAACCAACTTCTAAAGATATTAATGCTTTCTGAAGAGATTCCTTAAAGTTCCTACCAATGGCCATGGCCTCACCCACGGATTTCATTGAGGTGCCTAATATTGGTGGAGAATTAGAAAATTTTTCAAAAGTAAATCTTGGAATTTTAGTAACCACATAATCTATAGTTGGTTCAAAAGATGCGGGAGTAACTTTAGTAATTTCATTTTTTAATTCATCAAGCGTGTAACCAATGGCTAGTTTTGCTGCAACTTTTGCAATTGGAAAACCAGTTGCCTTTGATGCAAGCGCTGAAGATCTAGATACTCTAGGATTCATTTCTATAATTACCATTCGTCCATTTTTTGGATTAACAGCAAACTGGACATTAGAACCTCCAGTTTCTACTCCAATTTTTCTTAAGCACGCAATAGAAGCATTTCTCATAACCTGGTATTCCTTGTCTGTAAGAGTTAAGGCGGGCGCTATAGTAATAGAGTCTCCTGTGTGAATTCCCATAGGGTCTAAATTTTCGATTGAGCATATGATAATGCAGTTATCTTTTTTGTCTCTAACAACTTCCATTTCAAATTCTTTCCATCCTTCCAAACATTCTTCTACTAGAACTTGGTTTACTGGTGATGCATCAAGACCTTCTTTAACACGTTTGAAAAAATCCTTTTTACTTTTGGCTATACCGCTTCCAAGTCCTCCAAGAGTAAAAGCTGGTCTAATTATTGCTGGCAAT
>CACIPT010000024.1 GCA_902588595.1 uncultured Pelagibacteraceae bacterium
TCATTTTTATACTTTGGTTTTATAATTTTCCAACTTTAAGATACGCTGGATATATAATTGTATATCTAATAATTATTTTTCCTTATATTATTTTCTTAGAAAAAAGAGTTGATTTAAAAAAAAAAAACAACTTAAAAAAAATTTCAATTATATTTTTAATTAGTTATTCTATTTTCTTTGTAAAAAATTCAAACAGAATTTATAATGAACTAAACATTCCATATAATAACCATCATAACTTTAAAGATTTCCCTTTTTATTGGGTAGAAGACATCGAATATGAAAAGGTATCAATCGATGGTTTTATTCTTTATAAGACAAATGGAAGATGCTGGAATGTGCCCTCAACATGTATTAGAGCGGTTGGAAATCTAAAAGTATCAAAGAAAAATGGTTACAAATTTTATTCACAAAAATGATTAAAAAAAATCCCTTAGTTTCAATAATTATCACTTATTTTAGAAAAAAGAAATATGTTAGGAAAACTTTACTTTCTATTTTAAATCAAATCTACAAGAATTATGAAATTATATTTGTCTATGATGACAATAATAAAGAAGATTTAAAAATAATTAAAAAATTATTAATTGGATTTAAAAAGAAAAAAATAATTATAAATAATAAAAATTTAGGCGTAGCTAAATCTAGAAATATTGCAGTAAAACATTGTAGGGGTTCATATATAGCTTTTATTGATTCTGATGATATTTGGAAAAAAGAAAAATTAAATAAACAAATAAGTTTTATGATTAATAATTCATATCATTTTTCCTTTACATCTTATGCTGTTATTGATGATGATGATAAAGTTTCAGGCTACAGGAAGGTTTTTTATGACGCAGAATATAATAAATTAATAAATTCTAATTTTGTTGGATTAAGTACAGTTATCGTTGAAAAAAAATTATTTTCTAAAATAAAATTTCCAAATTTAAAAACTCAAGAGGATTTTGCGTTATGGTTGAGTTTATTGCGCAAAGGATATAAATTAAGACATTTAAAAACTACTTTGTCATGCTGGAGAAATTCAAAAAATTCGTTGTCATCAAATATATTTCAAAAATTAAATGATGCATTTAAATTATTTTATTTTTACGAAAAAAAAAATTTAATATCTTCAATTTATAGTGTATTAATACTTAGTTACAATAAATTGATCAAAAAATAAAAATTAAATTGAAAAAAAAAGCTTTAATAACTGGAATAACAGGTCAAGATGGCTCTTATCTTGCAGAATTTCTTCTCAAAAAAGGTTACATAGTTCATGGTATAAAAAGGAAATCCTCAACATTCAATACAACAAGAATAGATCATATTTACAAAGATTTTCATGAAGCTCGCAATTTTTTTTTACACTATGGAGATCTAACAGACTCAAACAGTTTATTTAATGTCGTAAATAAAATTAAACCAAATGAAATTTATAATTTGGGAGCACAAAGCCATGTAGGTCATTCTTTTGAGATTCCCGAGTATACTTCTGAAGTTAGTGGACTAGGATCTTTAAGAATTTTAGAGGCTATGCGATTTTTAGGTTTAAAAAAAACTAAATTTTATCAAGCAAGCACATCAGAATTGTTTGGTGAAAAGAAAAAAGGTGTTAATTCGTTTAATGAAAAATCACTTATGGTTCCAAAATCTCCATACGGAGTTTCAAAACTATATTCTTATTATATAACTAAAGTCTATAGAGAAGCATATGGTTTTTTTGCTTGTAATGGAATTTTGTTTAACCATGAAAGCCCAAGAAGAGGAGAAACATTTGTAACTAGAAAAATTACAATGTATTTTGCCAAAAAAATTTTAGGATCTAAAGAAATCTTATATCTAGGAAATTTAAATGCAAAGAGAGACTGGGGACATGCAAAGGATTATACTGAAATGCAATGGAAAATATTGCAACAAAGAAAACCAGATGACTATGTAATTGCTACTGGCAAAGCAGCAAGTGTTAGAGAATTTGTGAACGAATGCTGTAATTATTTAAATTTAAAAATAATATGGACAGGAAAAGGAATTAATGAAAGAGCTTATTTAATTAAAGGAAAAAAAAGAGAATTAATAATAAAAGTAGATAAAAAATATTATAGACCATTAGAAATTGATTTTTTAAGAGGAGATGCCAGAAAAGCTTATAAAAAGTTAAATTATAAATTAAAAAATAATTTAAAAGATTTAGTTAAAGATATGATGGATTCCGATATTCAGATAGCTAAAAAAAATTATTAAAATTTAAAAATATTAATGGAAAAATCTAATACGATATTTATTGCTGGTCATAGAGGACTTGTTGGAAGTGCTGTGCTTAAAACTCTTGAAAATCAAGGTTTTAAAAAAATAATAACTGTAAATAGAAAAAAATTAGATTTAAAAAACTATCAAAAGGTAGAGAAATTTTTTAAAAAAAAAAAAATTGATTATATGATAATGGCAGCTGCTAAAGCTGGTGGTATTATAGCAAACAGTACAAATCAAAAAGATTTTTTTTTAGAAAATATAGAAATTCAAAATTCACTACTCAAGTTAGCCTTAAAAAAAAAAATTAAAAGAACAATTTTTTTGGGAACATCATGCATTTATCCAAAGTTTGCAAAAACTCCTATTGAAGAGGATAGCCTGTTAACAGGCAAGTTAGAAAAAACAAACCAATCCTATGCTATAGCAAAAATTGCAGGAATTAAATTATGTGAAGCACTTTATGAGGATTATAATTTAGACATAGTTTGTCTAATGCCCACTAATGTATATGGCCCTAATGATACATTTGATAAATTTAATGGCCATGTAATACCAGCAATGATAACAAAATTTATCGAAGCAAAAAAAAGAAAATCAAAGAAAATAAAATTACTTGGAACTGGAAAACCAATCAGAGAATTTATACATTCTGAAGATTTGGCAGAAGCAATAGTTAGATGCATAACAGTTAAAAAAAAAATCCTGAAAACCAAATTTAATAATAAACTTCCAATCATTAATGTTGGCACAGGCGAAACAATTTCAATAATAAATCTTTCTAAGCTTATTTCTAATTTAGTAAACTTTAGAGGAAAAATTTTATTTGATAAAAATTCACCTGATGGAACTTTTAAAAAAAATCTAAATTCAGGTAAAATTTATAGTTTAGGTTGGAGACCAAAAATAAAACTTAATATTGGATTAAAAAAGATAATTAATAAAAAATTTAAAAAATGAATCTTCAGAACTTAATTATATCTATAATTTTGTTTGCTGTACTTTTTGTTATTTTAAAAAAATTTAATATTTTAGTAGATAATACTAATTATTCTGATCATAAAAAATTAGGAAATCAAAATAAATCTCCAATAATTTTGGGTGGAATTTATTTAGTGAGCATATTTTTTATTTTTTTTCCCAATGAATATTTATTAGTAAAAATTCTAAGTATTTCAATTTTAATATTAGGTTTACTTTCTGACAGAAATTTATTTTCGAATCCCAAGATAAGATTAATTTTTCAAATTTTTATAATATTTATTTTAGTTCATTTAGAAAAATTAACTATTAATAATCTGAGTGTTGATTTTATTAATAACTTATTAAATCAAAATGTGTTCAATATTTTTTTTACTGTTTTTTGTTTTGCAGTGCTTTTAAATGGGAGTAATTTTTTGGATGGTTTAAATGGATTGTTGTCTGGTTATTGCTTACTTGTTTTAGGTTCATTAATATATGTTGATTTGAGTGCAAATTATATTGAAATAATTGATATAGAATTAATAAAAGTTCTTTTTACCGCCTTGTTAGTTTTTTACATATTTAATTTTTTTGGTTTAGTTTATCTTGGAGATGGTGGCTCATATGTAATTTCAATGATAATGGGAATTATATTAATAAAAGCACATATGGATAATATTTATATTTCACCATATTACATAGCTGCAGTGCTTTGGTATCCAGCATTCGAAAATTTATTTTCTTTGGTAAGAAGAATTTTTAAAAAATCAGATGTTTCATCACCGGACAAATTGCACTTGCATCAATTAATTTTTAGATACTTAAAAATAAAAAATTTTTTTAAACAAAAATATTTAAATACAACCACATCTATTATTATATTAATATTAAACCTACCTATATTTATGATTGCAAGTTTAAACTATTCACATACTAAATCTTTGATAGTTGCATTGATTGTTAATATTGCTTTTTATTTGTTAATCTACTTTTTTTTGTCTAAGAATTTTATTGTTAAAAAATAATTTTAACATTTCAGCTAATATCAAAAAACCATCTTTAAAAGCATTCACTTTTTTTTTACCCGCAATTCTTTTTTTTTCTTTAGAAGGTATCGAGGTGTATTTCATGCCTGCTAAATGCATCTTAATAGGTAGTTCAACACAGAATCTAAAATCAGAAGAATTTATTTTAAGTTTATTAAAAGAGTTAGTTCTTCCCATTAAATAGGTGTACAAAATGTCAGAAATATTTAGTGAAAAAAGTAGTTTACCTAAAAAAGAAAATATTTTATTTCCTACAAAGGTAACTATTGTATCGTCATCACTATTGCCACCTCGCAGGTATCTAGAAGTATATACAAAATCTTTGTCTTGAATGAGTTTATACATTTCATATAAATCATTTGCTTCAAAAGATCCATCTGCATTAAAAATACAAAAATAGTTGGTTTTACAATTGTTAATTCCTTCAACAAGGGAGTTTCCATATCCTTTTCCATTTTGAGTGTAAATTTCTAAATTAAAATATTTTATTGCATCAATTGTTTCTTTATCACTTTTTTGTAAAGATACCAAAATTTTACAATCAAAATTTTTTAATTCATCTAAAACTTTCGGCAAAGACTCAGATTCATTTTTAGCTGGAATTATTAATGTTAAATCTTTCATATAAATTAAAAATTTAATCCTGAATTTTCTAATTCTAAGAAAGATCTTACGTATTTAGAATATTTTTGTGTTCTTAGATTGTAAAATCTTTTTGAAAAAAAATCTCTAAAAAATTTTTCATGTTTTGGGTGAAATTTAAATTCTAACACAGTATCTCCTAGGTAAATAGGTTTTGAAAAATTATTCAAAGAGCTCGCATTAATGTCAATATCTATTGTTGCTCTAATTTTATTATTTGAAAGCCAGTAGCTTCTTTTATAATTAGTTCTTAGAATAAATTTGTAGTTAAAATTGTTCTTACTTTTAAATTTTACTTTATGAAAATATTCTTTTAAATTTTCTAGTAAATTTTTTTCGTTGTTAGGCAAACTAATTTTTTCTATATTTTTCCAAACATTAAAATTTCTTTTGTTTTTTTCTTCAACATAAATGTCATCTAAATTATTATTATACCATCTAAATCTAATTTTTTTTCTCTCACTTACTCCATTGATGTTGTCTTTAGCAAAATCATAATTGGCTGTATCTAAATATATAGAACTGATAATTCTATCTGGATATTGTTTAGTAAAGCCATTAACTAGTAAGAATTTTTTGAAAAAATCATCTTTAAATTTTCCAAGAACGAATTTTTTTTCTATTCTGTTTTCATTCATTTTAATAAAATAACTTATTTATTATTTTGTTATCAATTTTTTTGGTTAAAGCATTTTGATCTTTTATAATTTCATTATTTAATCCTATTAAATAATTAAATTGAGTATTATCATTTGAGTCATCGATATAAAGTGATGCTCCTTCATATTCTTTTTTTTTATTAAAAACAACAACATCAAACTCATTATTTTTGAATTCGTAATTTTTTAATTTTAACTTTGAGCCATCTTTTACAGCCACACCTAACTTTGAATTTTGAAAATTTAAGTCCGATATTTCTCCTTTAGCATTTTCTCCAAAACTTAGACCTTTATCTTTGATATTTGAACCTTCTATAAAATTACCAACTACTTCTGCACCTGAAATATCTAAACAATCATTATCTATGTTTTCACAAAAAATATTTTTGAAATTTAAAGTTCCAAAATCTATATCTATGGCATCTGCTTGTATATTCTTTACTTTTAAATTTCTAATACTGCTATTAGATGAAATTATATTAATTGCATCCTCACTTTTTGATGAAATTATTTGAGTATCTATAATTTCTACGTTTGAATTAATAATGTTTATACCACCATATAATATTTTATCTTTTTCTTTTGGATAAGATAAATTCTTAAAAATTACATTATTAAATTTAAAATTATTATTGGACAATATTAAAGAGCCAATGTTATCTTCGCTATAAATTATAATTGGTTGATCTTTTGTGCCATTAAAAAAAATTGATCCTTCAGAAAAAATTGATACATCCTTTTTAAAAAATATCTTTACCCCTTGTTGAATATGTAATTTTTTTTTTTCTGCTAAATAAAGATTTTCGTCTATTGTTAAGTCGCTTAGTAAAATATAATTGTTCTCCAAACTCTTAATTTCTTTTTTACTTAATAGATCTTTTCTTTCAAAACTATCCTTTTTCGAAGGATTGCTCTTTGCTAATTTTTTTTCTATCTCTATAATTCTACTCCGAATATAACTTGACCGTTCAAACAGATAATTTTGATCAAAAATATAAAGTCCAAGACCTTTATAAAAAACTCTATCTTTTTTCGATGTTTCGCTCAAAAATTGTTCATTATAAAAATTTATAGATTCTAGATTTGCTTTGTAAAAATCTTGTATTAATTTTTGCGAAGAAATTTCTTTTAATTTTTGAAGATAAATATCTTTGAATTTATCATTTTTCAAGAATCTTAAATACCACTCTCTTTCTGGACAAATATAGCTACAATTTTTATTTTCATCATCCAAAAAATCTAAAATAAGAAAATTTTGAAATAAATTAGAATTATAATGACCATCAAACCCTATAGGTTCAAATTTAGCTGTCACTGGATTATAATAAAGTTTTACACTTTTGGGAATTGACCCATGAAAATTTCCGGTTAAATCAATTATAGCGAAGTAAGTTGCCCATTTTTCTAAATCAAAAATTTTATCAATATTATTTTTTTTATTTTTTATTTCATCCAATTTTATGTAAGCATTTTTAATTAGTTCGGAGTGATTTGATTGCCAATAATTTTTGGAATATAGGTGATATTCAATTTTAGGATAATTAAGACTTTTTAATTCCTCTACTCCAAAAATTGGCCCATTTCTTTTTTTATTTCTTTCTATAAGTTCTTTTGAAAAACCTTCTTCAACAGCATAAATACCTTGGTTAGAATCATTAAGAGATAAGTTTATAAAAAAATACTTTAAAGCAACTAATTTATTGGTCTCTAAAAATTTATGAAAAATATATTCATATATATAATTTCTAGTAATTGGTTTTTGAACAGAAAATTCCTCTAATCCCCAAATTCTATCATCTCCTCTTAAATCTATTCTATAAGAAGTTTGATCTCTATCATACCAATGCAGAGACCTGTCTCCTTTTACTCTAAGTTTGATATTGAAATCGCTTTGGTTATAATTGAGAGAAGCTCTAGAAAATTTTTCAACTTTTCCTGATAAACCTTCTAATTTATTTTTTCTCTGTAATTCTAAATTGTATAAATTTTTTTGGTTGATCTTCAAAGTTACGTTTTCTAAATCATTTTTAAATAAAAAAAACTTTAAAGATTTAAAATTATGAGAAGTATAATCATCTATCTCAAAAAAACTAAAACCAAAATATTTATCAATAATAACCTTATCTATCTTTTTTAAAACTGCTAATGGTTTGAACCTTTCGTACATTCCGCTATTAAAATAATGAAATACTAACAAAATTATAATTAATAAGGATATTGAACCTATAACTTGAATTAACCTATTTAAAAATCTTATAATTAAATTTACAAAAGGAAATAGATTTTTTTTTTTTTTTACAATCACTTTAGTATATTAAGTGTCTTATTCGTATGCACCAGTTTTTGAATATATTGAAACTTCTAGATTTTCATCACTAATCTTTTTAATATTACTTAAAAATTCTTCGCTTTTTTTTTCTTCAATATCATACCAAAAAACATAAATACTTTTATTTTTTTCGATGTTAGCAGATTTTAGTTTTAAATATTTAAAATTATTTTTTATTTCTTTAATAATTGAATCTATATCTTTTTTATTATTATCAAGAATATTTATACTTAAGATATTAGCATCAGAATTAAATTCATAACTATTTTTATTTTTATTTTGATAAATATTTCTGATAGACAAAAATATAATTATTATTATGGTTGCCAAAATAGACAGTAAAAACTGATTAGCACCATTCGCCAATCCTATTGCTATTACAAAAAATAAATATACTAATTCTTCTGGTTCTTTTATTGCTGCTCTAAATCTTACAATAGATAAAGCTCCCACGAGACCCAAAGACAAAGCTAAAGAAAACTTAATTACGGTAATTACTAATGTTGTTATAATAGCAAGTGGGATAAAGGTATCTGAAAAATAATCTTTATCATTAAGAGCTCTACCAACTTTTATATAAGTTAGTTTTACTAGATAAGCTAAGATTAAAGATAATAGCAAAGCTATAAAAAAATTTCCAAAATCAATATCTATATTTGAATTTATAAAGAAATTTTCGAGTTCTCTTTTTGCTATTAAACTTGATGAATCATTTTCCATTTTTTATTACTTTTAATCAAAACTTTATAACCCTGATTAATACTTTTGTAAAACAAAGAACTAACTTAGATAAGTATTTTAATTCATTATTATTTTATAGAATATACTTAAAAACAAATAAAGTGAAAAGTAAATATAATTAGAATATATAGTTCTTATTTTAATTGCATCTTTTTTTAATTCTAAATTAAATAAAACTAATATTAAAAAATAAATAGTAGGACTAAAATTTGAATGCCATATGGTATTTTGTGGATTGGATAAAATCAAAATAATAAATAATAATAGATTTTTTTTGTCAGCTTCAAATATTTGAATTAAGTAAATATAGGTAAAAAAACATATTATAAATAAAAT
>CACIPT010000025.1 GCA_902588595.1 uncultured Pelagibacteraceae bacterium
TGTTTTTCCTCTAATAACATCAATTACTCCATCGTGCCAAAATACTTCGGGCAGTTTTCTTCTATCTGAATTAAAAAATTCTTTTCCTTTGTCTAAATTTTTCATAAAATAAATCAATTCTTTTTTTTTTTTAATCCACATTTTGTAAGGCGATCTTTCTGGAATACTAATAGTCCTCAAAGAATCTGCGCCTTTATTTTTAATCATTAAATTTATTGCTTTTTTTATTTGTGAAACTGATCTTAATGGTTGAGTTGGTCGTAATTGAACTACTAGCTCAGGATAATAATTTTCATTTTCTTTTAACCACTTGATGCAATGATAAAGAAAATCAATGTCACGCGATGAATTGCCTGAATATTTTTTTGGTCTCAAAAAAGGAACTTCGGCTCCCATTTTTTTTGCTAGTCTAGCAATATATAGGCTATCCGTAGAAACAATGGTCCTCTTGATTTTTTTACAATTTAGAGATTGTTTAATTGAATAATATATTAAAGGTTTATTTCCTAATTTTGCTAAATTCTTGTTTCGAATACTCTGTGAGTTCTTTCTTGCAGGAATTATTGATATTATCTTCAATTTTAATTAAATGATCTTATTAATTTAACAATTTTAGATTTATTTATCCTATTGAATTTATCTTTAAATGCTCTTGAGATTTAATTAAGCTGCTAACAGCATTAAATCTATTAGTATCTATATTTACTGGTCCATGCTTATATTTCTCATATAATTCATATATATGATCTGCACCTTTTGCAAATTTTCTACTTTCATCTGTTTCAAGGTATTTTTTTGGTATATCTTTTTTACCATTTATGTAGTCTGCAAAAGAGTAATGTAATTCAATTATTTTTTCTTTTGACATACAAGGGTTTACTATTACTGGCTCTCTTCGCATTGTAATTCCTTTACATAAGCCTCTGAAACCAGGCTGATCATTTACTTCTATTAAACCAAGATCCAAACAAATATTATGAATTACAGTTCCAGCATAAGGCGCCACATAGCTCATTGCACATGATGTCAGTTCACTATGTATACTTCTAATTTTTTTATTCAATTTAATTGTTTCAAATACATCTGCTTCAAACTCTCCAGGAAAACCAATCATTACATTGCATGTTGATCTTATCTTGTGCTTTGCCATCATTTTAAATCCATCATAGTACATTTGGTTTGTCATTTTCCCCTTTAGCAATATATTTCTTCTAACCCATTCACTGCCTGTTTCCATTCCAACACCAATACCCACACATTGACTTTTTTTTAATAGTGGAAGATTTTCTTCATTTACTGTTTCTATACAAGTATTAATCCAATAAGGAATTTTAACTTCTTTGCTCCATCTTTCATAAAACTCCTCCATCTCACGGTATGGTCTTGCTAAAAAATTATCATCGGTAAACATTATAAGTTCAAAATTTTTCTTTTTGTGTAGTTCTAAAACTTCTCTAATTATTGTATCAAAAGATTTGTTTCTTCTGTATTTGCCAGTTTCTGATGCAGGTAAACCAACTTGCATGTATCGATTAAAACAATAATGACACTTATGCATACATCCTCTTGACATTTCAAAAAAACCAGTTTGGTACATTTTCCCATTATATGGTTTATAAAAATGTTTATTGTCCCAGATATCTATATCTTGGTTTGGCAGTTTATTCATGTCCATATATCGAACAAGTTTATTTTTGTTTATTTCTTCTCCTTCTTTGTACCAAAGATTGGCAACTTCACTTAAAGAGGTTTTGTTTTTTAGGGCATCAACAAGTTCTTTAAAAGCAACCTCACCTTCGCCTTGAACTACAAAATCTATACTTGGATGTTCCATTACAATATTAGGAGATATTGTTGGTGTAACGCCTCCTACTGCAATTGGTATTTCAAAATTTTTCTTAGCTGCATCAAGAAAGAGTGAACAAAATTCATAGGCATCCTCAAGTATACTTGCGGCAATTAAATCTGGTTTAAAATCTTTTATAGTTTGAACCCACTTGGATACTAATTCTTTTTCTGTATGCTTATCAAAAAAATGATCCATAACGATCGGTTTGGCTGATCCATTTTTTTCCCTTAATTTACTATCCATATTATCTTCAGCAGCCATAAAAGTTGTATCGAAGAGTTTTATATCATGACCTTCTTTAGACAAAATTGTCATTATTAAAGTTAAACCGACAGGACACCTAAAATATCCTTCATTATTTGGGTAAAGAAATAAAATTTTCATAAATTCAAGAATTTATATCACAAATATTTTTATTTATAAGTATTTAATTTGATTGAAAAAGTTGATTTTTCTATCTTACCCATGCACCTCCATTTACTGATAAAGTTTGTGCGGTAATATAATTTGACTCTTTAGAAGCTAAAAAAACAGCTAGTCCATTAATATCTTTTACATTTCCAAATTTAGGCAATAAAAGTAAACTCTTTGCTTTTTTTCTTACATCTTTTGACATTGTTTTTGCAGTAAATTCATTTTCTATAACCCCTGGTGAAATACAATTGACGCAAATTTTCTTTCTTCCAACAAATCTTGCTAAACAATGAGTTAAAGACATAACTCCTGCCTTAGCGGCAGCATAAGATGGTGTTCTTGGGCCACCATATTCTCCTGACAAAGAACCAATATTAATTATTCTGCCACCATTTGGCATATATTTTAATACTTCTTGTGAACACAAAAAAACACCTTTAAGGTTTACATCTACTACTATATCCCAATCTTTTTCACTCAGTTTATCAAAATCGTTAGTTTTATTCGTTCCTGCGTTATTCACCAAAACATCTATTTTACCAAATTTTTTAAAAACATCTTTAAATACTGATTGTATATTTTTTTTTTTTATCACATTTAATTTATAAGCTATTCCTGTACCTAATTCCTTTGACAATTTTATTCCTTCTTTTTTGTTAGTATTATATGTAATTACAACTTTTGCACCTTCGGCAGCAAAAGCTTTAGCTATTGAACTTCCTATTCCTTTGCTAGATCCAGTAATTAAACAAACTTTATTATATAATTTCATATTTTCTTCTGAGTTCTTTAGAAAGAGATGACCAGCTTTTATGAAAATCACTTTCTCCCATTAAAGTATATTTATTTTTGTAAATTTCAGACCATGTTTTTGGTGGGACAGTTATAACATCTGCTCCATTAATTACTGCTTCTTTTAAATGCACTGAATTTCTTATGCTAGCAACAAGTAGTTTTGTTTTAGAGTTTAAATTATTTATTATTTTTTTTGTTTCTGAAATTGAAACTATATTTGAAAATCCCCAATCTTCTGTTCTTCCTACAATTAAGCTAAAATATGTAACATTCATTTTTGCAAAAGGAATTATTTGTGATGGATGAAAACCAAGTGTGATATTTGTTTTTATTTTTTGCTTAGTCAATACTTTGGCAGCTGCTAAGCCTTCAAGAGTAGATGGTAACTTAATAATAATGTTATTAGAAATTTTTTTTAATTGGTTTCCTTGTTTTATCATTCTTTCAGCTTTTGTCTCTGTAACTTGGCCATCTACCATAGTAATGTTTTTAAAATTTTTTATCTTTGGTTTTTTGTAAATTGATATTATACCATTTTCAACTCCTTTTTGATATTGGAAAATTCTATTTATACCATGTGAATAATGCCCACACATATCTGAATTAATTAGTTGACCGGAAATGGAAGTAAATTTGGTCAGCGTTGAAAATGCAGCTCATATTGGCAGACTCAGCGACTACGTAGAAAATTTATCTAAAAATAATTTTGTTTCCATAATATTTTGTAGCGGCGGAGGACCAAATGTTTCTCCTTTTTCTTCAAAAGAAAGAATAGTTGGGACCAATCCCTTTGCATTTGGTATGCCTATTAGTAAAAATAGAAGTTTTACTGTAGATTTTTCAACAGCTCAAGTTGCTGAAGGCAAGGTAAATATAGCTTTACAAAAAAATAAAAAATTATTTACGAAAGCAATTGTAAAGAAAAATGGAGATTTTTCTAATAAACCTATAGATTTGTACAATGGTGGTTCCCTCAATACATTTGGTGGGCATAAGGGATCTTCTTTTATGTTAGTTAATGAAATATTAGGAGGATTGTTGGTTAGTAATAATAATTCTTTTAAAAAAAATTATATCGATGGTAACAATTGTTTTATAATTTCTTTTAAAAAAAAATTACTAAATAGTAAAATAAATATTTTAAACCAATTTTTAAAATTGGAAAAAAAAATAAAAAACTCAAAAAGAATAAAAAATAGTAAAAAAATTTTATTACCAGGCGATATAGAAAAAAATAATTTTATTAAAGCTAAAAAAAACGGAATTTATTATGATAATAAATTTATTAAAAAATTAAATAAATTAGCGTATACAAAATTAGGTTTTGAAAAAGAAAATTTAATTAATGAAAACAAATAAGTTTGTTTTAATACTTGGCGCTGGGTATGAACAATTGCCTATATATTATCTGTGCATAAAAAAATCATTAAAAATAATTGCAGTTGATAAAAATATTAATGCACCAGGATTTAAATTTGCTAATCATAAGATAATCACAAGTATTAGACGAGATAAAAATCTAATTAAAAAAATTATTAAAAGTAAAAAAGATATTGTAGCTGTTTTAACAATGGCCAATGATATTCCGTTAATTCAATATAAAATATCTAAAGCATTGTGTTTAAAGGGTATTTCAGCAACTTCAGCAAAATTATGTTCTGACAAATCTTTATTTTATAAAAAATTTATAAAAAATAAATTTAATATTCCAAATTATAATGAAGTCAGTAAAAAAAATTGTAATATTAAAAACCTTAAATTTCCACTAATTTTAAAACCTAGAGATGGAAGAGGTTCTCGTGGAGTTTTTTATATAAAAAATAAAAAGAATTACAAAAATTATTTAAATGAATCTTTTAAAACTACTAAAAAGAAAACTTTAATATTACAGCAATATATTAGTGGAACACAATTAAGCACCGAATCATTAATCTATAAAAATAAAATTTATACTTCTATTGGTATACGAAATTATAAAGACACAAAATATTTGCTTCCATACATAATAGAAAATGGTGGATATAACCCAGCTCAAATTAGTTTAAATATGGAATTAAAAATTAATCAAATTTTATTGAATATAGCTAAAATTTTAAAAATTAAAGAAGGACCTCTAAAGTGTGACCTAGTAATAAATAATAAAAAGATTTATATATTAGAGGCTGCCCCAAGATTTGGTGGAGGCTATGTAGCCTCACATATAACTAAAATCTTGTATAATTGTAATTTTTTAGAAACATACTTGGATATACTTTTAAATAATAAGATAAAAAAAATAAATTTTTTCAAAAAAAAGTTATACGTATGTGTAAGATTTGTTTTTTCAAATAAAAAAGGAAAAATAAAAAAAATCATAAATCCAAACTATAAAGATATTAAAAAAAACATAATTCACTCAGTATTTTTTAAAAAAATAGGTTCTATTTTAGATGATCCCAAAAGTCATGCTGATAGGATAGGATATGTCTCAACATTTCATAAAAATAAATTCATGGCTTTAAAAATTGCAAACAAGTTTATTTCAAGAATAAACATAGTTACTTAATGAAGTATATTTATTTGAGAGATGCCGGGGTAATAAATGAGAATACGAATAATCAATATTTTAGTAAAAATGAGTTTTTTTCTAGATTGGATAATGCAATTAATTTAACAAAAAAATTTAAAATACATCTTCAGCTTACAATAGGTAAAGATTTTTTTTTAGATAATTTAAGCAATTTTAATAAAATCAAATTTAAACTTAAAAAAATAAAATTTATTACTGTACATCTTCAAGCTAACTATAATTCTCTAATATCAAACGATCAAAGATCAATTTTATTTATTAAAAAATTAATTAAATTTAGTAACGACTTAAAAAACATAGTAGGCTACTGTGTTCATCCTGATAATGTCAGAAAATATGAAACATTAAAAAAATTAAAAAATAAAAAAAATTATTTAGCCATTGAGGTTACCGACTTAAAATCTAAAAGTGGAAATAATTTTAAACAAATTCAAAAATTGCTAAATAAGTATAAGTATTTAGATCTTGTTTTAGACACTTCTCATATTAATGATATTAGAAAAAAATTTAAGGACGAGCCAAATTTCAATGATTATTGTAATTACTTTGGCAAAAGAATAGTAGAAATTCAGATTTCATCTAATGAAAACAGGTACAAAAAAATTTTTACAAAAAATTTTAAAACTGACCATAGTCTTTTATGTCTATCAAATAAAAAAATATTTAATGAATTAACTAAAATGCCTTATTTTAAACATTTAAACTTAGTTATTGAAGGTGTGGTTCCTTTTAATGCTTATGGCAAGAATTTATTATCAAAAGAAATATCTATGTTTAAAAAAATTATAAAAAAAAATAATCAACAATAATTATATGTGTGGAATAGCTGGATATATTGGATCAAAAAAAAAACTACCAAGAAAAAAAAGAATAGAGAAGTGTTTAAATTTGATGAAAAGAAGAGGACCTGATGATCAATCATATTTTTTTTTTAAAGAAAAATATAATTATTTGTTTTGTGCATCTAGACTTTCTATAATTGACTTAAATTCTAGAGCAAATCAACCATTAGAAGACGATCAAGGAATTTTAATATTTAATGGTGAAATATATAATTACCTTGAGATTAAAAAAAAAATTAAAAAAAAAGGATTAGTTTTCAAAACTAATTCAGATACCGAAGTTTTACTAAAATATTTAAATTTATATGGAGGAAAAAATTTATCTGAGTTAGAAGGTATGTGGTCATTTGCGTATTACTCAAAAATAAAAAATATTACAATAATTTCTCGTGATAAGTTTGGTGAAAAACCACTATTTTTTAATTATTCAAAAAAAAACAAAACTTTTTTTTTTGGTTCAAACGTAAATTATATAAGGAAATTATCTTATGAAAAATTTCAAACAAATGAAAATAAAATTTTGAATTTTTTGAGATATGGTTATAGATCAGTATTTTCTACAAAAGATACATTCTTTAAAAAAATAAATTACTTACCTTCCGCAACAAATATTATAATTGACAAAAATTTTAATATAAAATTTAAAAAATACTGGAATAAAAAAAAATATCATCCTGAAAAGAAAAACTTATATAAAAGTATATTAATTTTAAAAAAATTAATTAAAAAAAAGTTCTCAAATAGTCTCAGATCAGACGTTCCTATAGCTTTTTTACTTAGCGGAGGTATTGACTCTTCAATTATTGCATCAATTTCCTCTAAAATAAAAAAAAAATTTAAGTTTTATTCATTTAAATCAACTAGCAGTAAATATGTTGAAACAAAAAATATTAATTTAATTAAAAAAAAATTTAAATTAAAACATGAATATATTGTTCCAAATAAAAAAGAAAACTTAAATATATTAAATAAATTTATTCAGGATTTTGGCTTCCCTCTAATGTCATCTACATATTTGGCCTATGGCCAGTTATGTAAAAAAATTAATAAAGATAGATTTAAAGTTTTAGTTTCAGGAAATGGAGGTGATGAAATTTTTAGCGGTTATTATGCTCATCACATGAGTTTTTTGTCATCAATTTATAAAACAAAAGAATTTGAAAAAAATTATATTGATTGGCAAAAAAAAACCAAACCATTTATACGTTCTAAAATTTTAAAAAATTTTCAATTATTTTATAAATTATCACAAGAAAATAATCCAACATTTCACGAAACTAAAGATTATTTAAAATATTTTAAAAAAAAATACAAATATCAATACTTAAAGTCAAAGAAATATTATAAAGATAAATTCATCAATCATCTTGATAAGGATTTATTTGAAGACTCAATTCCCCCTCAGATGCATTCTATTGACAATATCTCAATGCATTATTCAATAGAATCTAGGGCGCCATTTTTATCGAAAAATCTTTATGAATTTAGAAACAGTTTAAAAAAAAATTTTTTAGTTAGAAATGGTTTAGCAAAATTTATATTGAGAAAAGCTTTTAGTAATGTAATACCTGATAAAATTATCAATGATCCAGAAAAAATTGGTTTTTATTCAACTTTAAGCGAAAATTTAAATTTAAAAAATTTAAAAATTACTAATTTGATTTTAAATAATTCTATAACTAAAAAATATTTAAATAGAAAATTAATAAAATACAAAATGGATACTAAACAACTAAATCATCAAGACGAAAAATTTATTTTTTCACTATTAAATATTGCGCTGTTTTTAAAAAAAAATAATTAAATGAGCTTAATTAATTATAATATAAATTTAAATGAAAATAAATTTTCAAAATATAAAAAAAATATAGTTTTATTAATAAAAAAATCACCAGGAGAAATTGATTGGATAATGCCTATATTATTTTTTTTACAGAAAGATTATAATATTTTTACAATCTTTAAAAATGTTCAAGCAATAAATTTACTAAAAGAAAATAAAACTTTATATAGTTTATGGAATAAATGTAGCTATGCCTATACCGTTCACCCCAAGTATAGAAATATTTTTTTAAGAATTTTAAAAAAAATTTTTTCTAAATTAAAATTTACACATTTAGAATCAAAAATACACAACTTAATTCAAAAGAAATTTTATGATACTAATGAAATTTTGATTAATATAAAAAAGAAACTACATATTAAAAATCGAACAAAGCTTAATTTTTCAGGTTGCTTTCTCGAATATACTTACAAATCTCCTTGGATTGATAATTATAAAAATAATTTTAAAAATTTAAAAATCTTTTATTATCCACATACTTCACAATTGTCATCAAGCAAAAAATTATATAAAAAATATTATAAAAAAAAGCCTTCAAATAAGTTTCTTCTTTTAAAT
>CACIPT010000026.1 GCA_902588595.1 uncultured Pelagibacteraceae bacterium
TTCATAAGAAAGTGCACCAAAACTCATACCTGTTATGTAAACTGGAATATCTAGATCAATAGGGTTTTCACATCTTGGTCCTATTATAGTTTTTGTTTCACATTTTTCTCTATAACCTTCAATTACAAATCTTGTTAATGTTCCTGGTAAAAATACCAAATCATCAAATGTTGGAATTTTTTTCATCAATGCCATTCCACGCATTCTGTATCTTCCTAGCTGTGCTTTAATATGAATATCGTCAATTACTTCTGGAGTAAAAATAGTGTTATAGCCTAGTAAGCTTTTATTTCTTTTTGCAAATTCACCACTACCATTTGCTTTCCCATTTTTCTTTTTTGCCATTATATAGCTCCTTTTCTCTCAGTAGGCTCTAAAGCATCGTAGTTCCAAAGTTTTTTACCTGCTACAACTTTAGTCATTTTCGATACATCAAAATTTTCACCTATCTCTGCTACTTTAAGTTTTCTGTTTAACCATTCGATATCATTTTTAGTTATAGGGGCTTCTACTGCATCGCTACCAAATGATCCAATTTTTCCTCCTACATAAATTGTTCCATCATACATAGAGTCACCTAGGTTAATTCCAACATCACCTAATATAACAATTCTTCCTCTTTGCATCATAAATCCTGTAAACGCTCCAGCATCACCACCAACAATTATTGAGCCACCTTTTTGGTCAATTCCAGTTCTTGCACCAACACTACCTTTACAAATTAAATCACCACCTCTAATAGCTGCACCAAAACATGAACCTGCATTCTTTTCTATAACAACCTTTCCTGCCATCATATTTTCTGCACAAGACCAACCAACACGGCCATTTACTCTAACCATTGGTCCATCAATTGAACCAACACCAAAATAACCTAAACTTCCTTCAAAAATTAAATTAAGCTTATTAAGTATCCCAACTCCCAAACTATGTTTTCCTTGTGGGTTTTTAATTACAATTGTTCCATAACCTTCACTCATTAATTCATCAATTTTATTATTTGCTTGTTTGCAATCCATGTCTTTGACATCAAGCTTGGTCCTTTTATTAAAATCTACATCATGAGTTCCCCAATAAAAGAAATTTTCAGCCTCATCAGGATTAAAAAATTTTTGCTGTGTTTTTCCTGTTAAAACTTCAGTGTGCATACCCATTGTCTGGGCTTTTGTTTTTTTCTGATCTGTTTTTAAGTTTGCCATACTTTAACCTCTCCATCAAAAGGATCATAAGTATCTATTTCTTGTGGAAGTATAGATCTAATTGCAATTTCTTCTGACCCCATGGCAACTAAATCATCAGATTCATATAATACCAAGGGTTTTGCTGCCATTGTATCTTTAGCCATTCCCAAAGAATCTTTTGTTGCAACAAAGTAAGTAAAAACACCATCAAGTCCCGTAAGACTTTCTTTCATTCCTTCTTCTAATGTTGCACCATTTCGCATTCTTTCAGCAAGAAAAACAGCAATCAATTCTGAATCGCATTCAGACATAAAACGCATTCCTTTATTTTCAAGAACTCTTCTGTTATTCCAGTAATTTGTTAGTTGTCCATTATGAACTACTGATACATCAGCAAAAGGGTAGCCCCAAAAAGGGTGAGCAGACTTAATATCTACACCAGACTCAGTAGCCATTCTTGCATGACCTATACCATGAGTTCCTTGCAATTTATTTAATCCATATCTTTCTGATACGGTTGTTGCATCTCCCAAGTCTTTTATTAGTTCAAGAGATTTTCCAATAGAAAGTATTTCAACACTTTCAATACTTTCTATTGCTTTTGAAAATTCCATTAGATCTTTGTCATATTTGATTTCATATCTATAAGAATATGGAGTTAATTTATTTTCTTTAACAACAAGAACACCTAAATCTGAAAGTTTTTTGTCTACAATTTTTTTTCTTTCATTATAGACACTTTCATCTTCATTTACTGAAGTACTACCTTCTCCTACGTTTTCACCTACTTTAAATCTTAATATGAAGTTTTGACCGTCATTATTTGCATAAAGAGCATATCCGGTTGAGTCTGGACCTCTATGCTTTAAAGCCTGCAACATATTTTGGAGTTCTTCGCCAACGTTTGAAGATTTTCCTCTATGAATTAATCCAGCAATTCCACACATAACTTTTCCTCTTATACTTGTTTGTTTATGGTAGACAATCTAAATAGGTATCAAGATCCCATTGAGTTGTTGCACCTAAGAATTTTTCCCATTCATCATTTTTATACCAATGAAATACTTTGTACATTTCATCTGGCATAGCTGATTGAATAACCTTATCATCTTTCAAATGCTCTAAAGCTTCACCAAGGCTTAAAGGTAATTTTTTAACTTTTTTTCCTTCGGCTTGAGCTTCATACATACTTCTTGATTCAGGTTTTCCAGGATCAATATTATTTGATATTCCGTCATCAAAACATTTTAACAATCCAGAACCCATTAAATATGGATTATGCATTGAATCAACTGATCTATATTCAAATCTTCCAGGAGCAGAAACTCTTAATCCACATGTTCTGTTTTGATATCCCCAATCAGCATAAACTGGAGCCCAAAATCCTTGATCCCATAATCTTCTATATGAGTTTACAGTTGATGAGCCGATAGCTGTCAATGCTCCTAAATGCTTCATTACTCCACCAATTGCTTTTAAACCTACTTTACCTGGTAACTGAACATCTTTGGTATCCGGCATAAAAGTATTTGTTCCACCTTCTACATAACTAAATACCTCATCCATACCTGGTAAAGATTTGTGACCAAGTTTGTTAATTTTATCTTTTCCACCTGTCCATAAAGACATATTGGTATGACAACCACTTGCAGAAACACCCATAAATGGCTTAGTCATAAAACAAGCTATTATATTAAACTCTCTAGCAACTTGTGCACAAATTTGTCTGTATGTAGAAAGTCTATCTGCATTTCTTAGAACATCATCGTACATCCAGTTTAATTCTAATTGTCCTGGTGCATCTTCATGATCTCCTTGAATCATATCAAAACCCATTGCTCTAGCATATTCGAAAACTTTCATGAAAACAGGTCTTAAGGATTCGAATTGATCTATATGATAACAATAAGGTTTAGAAAAACCTTGGCCAGTAGGAGTTCCATCTGCATTTTTAGTTAACCACATCATTTCTGGCTCTGTTCCAACTCTTAATTGATAGCCATGTTTTTTTTTAAACTCTTTAGCATGTATTCTTAAATTTCCTCTACAATCAGATGTTAAATGTGCACCTGGGTTTTCTCTTTCTTCTCTGTTTCTAAAACATGTAACAAAAACTCTTGCAACTTTTTTATCCCAAGGCAACTGAACAAAAGTTTCAGGGTCAGGTATACCCACTAATTCTTTAGCTTCAGGTCCGTATCCAATATAATTTTTATGACGATCAACAAATAAGTTTGCTGTTGCACCATAAACTAATTGAAATCCTTTTTCGCAAGTTCTTTCCCAGTGATCAGTAGGAATACCTTTACCTACAACTCTTCCAGTTACAGAAATAAATTGAAAAAATATATACTCAATACCTAGCTCGTTAATTTTAGCTCTAACTTTTTTAACTAGTGCGGCTCTACCTGGCTGGTTAACGTGTTTTTCTAGATCTGTCATTTTTTATCCTCCAAAGAATTTTTTATAAGATAAAAGTTAGCTGATATTTTAATTTGTGTCCACATACTAAAATTTAACTCCAAGGGAAAGGACTGCTTGAAGTAGGGTGTAGTTCACCTTTCTCGTATCGGTTGAATCTAAATGGTTTTAATAAATCTCTTTCCTTTCCTAACATTTCATCAGCAACTAATTCTCCAACACCAATCATTTTATATCCATGATTTGAATCAGCAATAAAATAAACATTTTCACAAAAACGATCAAAAATAGGAAAAGAGTCTGGAGTAAAACATCCTAGTCCACCTGATGGTCCTTTGTCATAAACATTTATTTTTCCTTCAAATCTTTTTTGACAGTGAGCTAATGCTGAACACCACATATGAGCAAACTCATCTGTTGTTTGATATTCAGGTGAATCAATCCCATAAGGATCAACTTTAACTTCGTCTGCTGACTTGTTTAATTCATAAGGAGCAGCTCCACCTTGAACTCCATTAAAATTAAAATCTGGTTTATAATATATTCCCCACATCTTGTCTGTTATTAAAGATTTATCTACATCTGAATATAAAGGTGCATCACTATCAACATGTATTACTGGAGGAATTTTGCCATCATTAGTTTTTTGAAAATTTGGATCAACTCCCAAAACTCCTTCTGTTAAAAACCAATACTTCCACATTGGTAAATTACTATGCATTTCCCCTTTAGCATCTTTGATTGAAATTTTATTAGGCAGCTCAAGTTTATCCCAAAAAGTTTTTACCCACGGTCCAGCACCAACAACTACTTGTTCGCAATCGATAGTACCTTTTGATGTTTCCACGCCTGTAACCGCTTTACTATTACTTCCTCTTTTAAATCCTGTAACTTCAGTTCCTGTTATTATTTTTACTCCTAACGCTTCAGCTTTATCAGCTATTCCGTAAATAGCAGCTGAGTTATTAGCATAGCCACCTCTTTTTTCATGCAATACAGAAGTAATCCCTTGAGCTTGCCAATCATCAAACATGTTTTTCATATAAACTGTGGAATCTTTTTCTCCTTCAATAAAAGTAGACTCATAACCAATTGCTTTTTGTTGTTCGTAAATTGTAGTTACATCTTTTCTCATGCTTTCAGGACTAATTTGCATATACCCAACTGGGTGATAACTAAATTTTTTTGGATCACTTTCCCAAATATTTACACTATGAGCCATAAGTTCTCTCATAGCAGGTTGGTAATAATTATTTCTAACAACACCACATGCTATTCCACTTGCTCCAGATGAAATTCCACCTTTGTCTATAACAATAATATCATTATTGTTTCCATTTCCATTTTTTTTAATTTTTTCTGCTAAGTGCCATGCTGTGCTTAGTCCGTGGATTCCAGCACCAATAATTACATATTTTGCTTTAGTTGGGAAAGCCATAACTTATAATATTACCTCGTTCGTTTATATGTTGAATCCCTAACAAAACCAAAAAATTTATTAAAGAATATTTTTTACTTCTAAAAACTATATATAAAAACAATACCTTAATTATAGTATTTTTTAGAAATTTTATAAAAACTATAATATTCACATGAGTCATCAGTATTATAAGCCCGCAAAGTCTAGGTTGCATAGAAGTGAGTTAGCTGTGCCTGGGTCGTCTCCTAAAATGTTTGAAAAAGCATTAAACTCTAATGCTGATTATATTTTCTTAGATCTAGAAGATGCAGTGTCACCAAATGATAAAATTCCAGCTCGAGCTAATGTTATCAAAGCACTAAAGGAAATCAAGTGGAGAGAAAAAGGAAAAACTATTTCAGTAAGAATTAACAGTCTAGATACTCACTATATGTACAGTGATTTAGTAGAAATTGTGGAAGAAGCTGGTGACAAAGTTGACACTATACTTGTTCCAAAAGCAGGAACAGCAAGCGATGTATATATGGTTGATTGTTTGCTAACTCAAATTGAAACCAATAAAAAAATTAAAAATAAAATTGGAATTGAGTGCTTAATAGAAACCGCATTAGGCATGTCAAACATAAAAGAAATAGCAAAGTCTAGTGGAAGATTAGAAGCACTTCATTTTGGAGTTGCTGATTATGCAGCAAGCTTAAGAGCAAGAACAGTTGTAATAGGAGGATTAAACCCAGATTATCCAGGTGACCAATGGCATCATGGACTGTCCCAGTTAGTTATGACTTGCAGAGCTTATGGATTAAGAGCAATCGACGGACCGTTCGGTGACTTTAACGATCCCGATGCTTATATTGCATCAGCCAAAAGGGCAGCTGCAATAGGTATTGAAGGTAAGTGGGCAATTCATCCTTCTCAAATTGATTTAGCTAATAAAGTTTTTTCACCACCTGAGGCTGAAGTAAATAAAGCAAAAAGAATTATTGAAGAACTAGATAAAGCAGCGAAAGAAGGAAAAGGTGCCGCACAATTAGATGGAAGAATGATAGATGCTGCTTCAGCACGTATGGCTGAAAATATAGTAAATATAAATAAATTAATAACTAAGAAATAAAATGGATATACACGAGTATCAGGCAAAAAAAATATTATCAGGCTTTGGTGTTTCAATACCAAGAGGTGGAATTGCTTACAGCCCTGAAAATGCTGAGAATAAAGCTAGAGAGCTAGGTGGATCTAAGTGGGTAGTAAAAGCACAAGTTCACTCTGGAGCTAGAGGAAAAGCAGGTGGCATTATTGTTTGCAATAGTTCTTTAGAAGTTGCACAAGCCGCTGATAAACTCCTTGGAAAAAAACTAGTTACAAATCAAACAGGACCAGAAGGAAAAATAACTAATAGAGTTTATATAGAAGAAGCAACAGATATTAAAAAAGAATTATATTTAGGTTTAGTTTTTGATCGAAGCTCAGAAAGTATAATGGTTGTAGCTTCGACAGAAGGTGGAATGAGTGTTGAAGAAATTTCTAAAAAGAAACCTGAAACTATAATTAGGTCTAAAATTGAGGTTGCTGTTGGAATGCAAAAATTTCAAGCAAGAGAAATAGCATTTGGATTAAAAATTGAACCCAATCTAATAGCAAGGGCAGCAGACACAATTATTGGGTGCTATCGAGCTTTTAGTGAATTAGATGCAACTATGGTTGAAGTAAATCCATTAGTAATTTCAAATCAGGATCAAATATTAGCTTTAGATTGCAAAATGAGTTTTGATAACAATGCTTTGTTTAGACGAAATCAAGTTTCAGAATTAAGAGACAAAAGCCAAGAAAACTCTAATGAAGTATATGCATCTGATAGAGGTCTTAATTATGTAAGTCTTGAAGGAAATATCGGCAATATAATTAATGGAGCGGGATTAGCTATGGCTTCAATGGACATGATCAAATTAGCAGGAGGAGAGCCAGCAAATTTTCTAGATGTAGGTGGAGGCGCAACTCCTGAAAAAATAGTTAAAGCTTTTAAGTTAATTTCGATGGATGAAAAAGTGAAAGTAATACTTGTAAATATTTTTGCAGGCATAAATAGATGTGACTGGGTTGCAGAAGGCATAGTTCAGGCATTACAAAAAATAGAAATTAAAGTCCCAATAGTAATAAGATTGGCAGGAACAAATGTTGAAAAAGGAAATAAAATATTAAAAGAAAGTAAAATTAAATACATTGAAGCTAACACGTTAGAGGATGCTGCAAATAAGGCAGTTAAAGCACTGGGT
This sequence comes from uncultured Pelagibacteraceae bacterium, assembly GCA_902588595.1. Lineage (GTDB taxonomy): Bacteria > Pseudomonadota > Alphaproteobacteria > Pelagibacterales > Pelagibacteraceae > Pelagibacter. The sequence goes on from CACIPT010000026.1 coordinate 7,293, forward strand.
AATTAAATATGTCGGTATTAATAGACAAAAAAACTAAAATAATAATTCAAGGTTTCACTGGAAAAATGGGAAGTTTCCATGCAGAAGAAATGATTAAATATGGCTCTAATGTAGTTGGAGGAGTTACTCCAGGAAAAGGTGGCATGAAACATCTTAACCTACCAGTATTTAATACAGTTAAAGAAGCAGTAAGAAATACCGGTGCATCAGCTTCAATATTATTTGTACCACCAGCTTTTGCAGCAGATTCAGCAATGGAAGCTGCTGATGCTGGAATTAAAACATGTGTTGCGATAGTAGATGGAATACCTTCCCATGATATGATTAAAATTAAGCGTTATATGAGAAGATATTCTAAAACTGAGAAGATGACTTTAGTAGGCCCAAATTGTGCTGGAGTTATTAGTCCTGGAAAAGCAATGCTAGGTATTATGCCAGGACATATATA
>CACIPT010000027.1 GCA_902588595.1 uncultured Pelagibacteraceae bacterium
ATCAACAATAAATGTTTTTTCATTAAAAAGTTGTGCCGATATCAAATCTGAAAGTTTCAGTAATATCCGTACTAGCTTTTGTTATAGGTTTTGCAAATGAAAATGATAATGGACCAATTGGTGTAAGCCAATCTACAGCTAGTCCTGTGGAAGAACGAATTTTGCTATTATCGTCAATACTGTCGTTGTAATCTACGCCCCAAACGTTTCCAGCATCAAAAAATAGACTAAAATCTATATTTTCAAGATTACTGAGTAATCCAGGGAGTGTAGTAGTAAAATTTAATGCTGTAGAATAGTTACCTCCTACAAAATCTGCACCATCTTTTGGTCCAATTTTTCCATACTCAAAACCTTTTAATCTTTTACTTGGTAAATATAACCTTTTTGAAATTCTGACATCATCTCCAGCTAGAGAATTAACAGAATTTGCTAAAAATTTAAAAGAAAAAATTGAATTTTCATTTGGAGAATAATATTTAGCGTAGTCAAATGAGTTAACTATACTAAAATCATCTGAATAAATAGGTAATGTTTGACGAAATGAAGTTTTGTAACCTGATGATGGTTGCCAATTTTGGTTAAGTTTATTTAATGTAAGTCTATAACTAAAATTACTATCAAAATAATCACCTTTTTGTTTTTTTTTAGCATCAGAAGCACTAGAAGAAGTTTTTAAAGTTTCAAGATAATTAGAAAATGAAGGCGAAAAATATATATTTTCATATTGCTCAAATGATGTACCTATAGAAAATCCAGTTTTGTTAGTTTTATATCCAAATTTATTCATTTGATCAACTTCTGTTGCTTCAAATGAAGTTACTAAACTTTTATTAGAATTTTTATAGTTAGGATTATTTATTGAAAATGAACCATCAAAACCTGTATCACTTATTGACACCGCTGTATCTAATTTAACTCCTTTGCCCATATAGTTATTTTCTTTAATTCCAAATGATATTACTGAACCACTAGTACCAGTACCAGCGCCAGCTGAAATTTCTCCTGTTGGTTGCTCCTCAACAGTAATATTAATAATTTTTTTATTTACATTAGATCCTTTTACAATATCTTTTTTTACAGTTTTAAAAAATCTTTTTCCTTTAATTTCATTTATAGATTTATTAACTAAAATCTCATTGTAAGCATCACCTTCATCTACAATAAGAGAATTTCTAATTACATTTTCAGCAGTAGTATAATTTCCATATATATTTATTCTTTCTATATAAAATTTTTCAGACTCACTTAGCTTTATAGATAAATCAATTTTATTTTTATTGATTGTTTCTGTGTATTTGGCTGTTATGAATTCAAACTCTTTTGTTAAAGCTATTTCATCAATTTTATTAAGAATTTTCTTTATTTTGCTTAAAGAATAAATTTCACCTTCTAAATCATTTTTTGTCTTAATAATCTTTTTAAAACTTTCATTTGAAAAATCTTCAGGTAATAATAGTGAAATATTTCCAAAATAAAATTTTTCACCAGCATTGATATTAAAAATTAATTCAAAATCTGTTTCATTGATTACTTTAGCAGATGAACTTTCTACAGAAATATTAAAATACCCTTTATTTTTGTAATAATTTAATAATAAATTTTCATCTAATTTAATTCTGTTTACATCAAGATATTTTTTATTACTTATAAATTTCCAAAATTTAGCTTCTTCAGATACAATAATTTTTTTAAGCTTATTATCTTTTATTTTTTTGTCCCCAATAAAAGTGATTTTTTTAATATGTGCTCTTTCACCTAAATTTATGTTATAAATTAAGTCTACCGTATTATTATCATTTTTTTTCAACTTAGTTTTAACATCTGCAAAATAAAAACCATTTGATCTTAAAATATTAGTAATTTTATCAACATCATTTTTTACCTTGTTTTCTACGAATGAATTTTTTTCCTTTAGTTCAATTTGATCATTTAAAACTTCAAGAATTCTCTTATTTTTAACACCATCGAAATTTACATTTTGTATAATTGGGTTTTCTTTTACAGAAATATATAAAATATTATTTTTTAGATTAATACTAATATCGCTAAAATAATTTGTAGAAAAAAGATTTTTTAAAATATCGTTAATTTGATTTGAAGTAAGGTCACTATTTATTTTTACCCCACTAAAGATTTTTACTGTTTCAGTTGAAACTCTTTCATTTCCATCAACTTTTATTTCTTTTACAATTTCAGAGCTCGCAGAAATAGTAATAATAAATAGTATTAATATAGTCTTAAATATTATTTTCATTTTATTAATTACTGTATACATAGATTTCTAGTTTTCAACCTAACTTCTTCAGATAAGCTTGTAATATCAGATATTTTTTTTGGTTTTAGCTTAATTAGATATTACTAAAGAAATTTTTATTTTGTTGAATAAAAAAATAAAAAAAATAGAATTAAAATAATGGTTGAAAACTTAAATAAAGAACAAATTCAAAAGTTATTACCTCACAGAAAACCAATGTTGTTAATAGATGAATTAATTAAAATAAAAAAATTATTTTCAGCTACTGCTATTGTTAATGTTAAAAAAGATAGTTTTTTTGTACAGGGTCATTTTCCAGGTCAACCAGTTATGCCAGGAGTCCTTATTGTTGAAGCATTTGGCCAGGCTGCAGCTGCTTTAACAGCTGCTGGAATTGATAAATCAGAATATGAAAACAAATTAGTTTTTTTGATGAGTGTTGAAAAAGCAAGATTTAGAAATCCAGTAATACCTGATTGCAAACTAGAATTAAACATTGAAGCTATTAGATCTCATGGAAGGGTTTGGAAATACAAAGGTGAAGCTTTCGTACAAGGAAAAAAAATGGCTGAAGCACAATGGTCGGCTACAATTGTTGATAGGAAATAATTAGCAATAAATCTTGATAAGCATTTAATATAAGTTTTGATATTAAACTTATTAATGACTAATCCTTTTTTTAAAAACAATGGTCCTTTTAAAATTGACAAATTATTGAAGCTTTTGGGTTTAAAAAATATTAATAATTTTAAAAATATAAATATTCACGATATTAAAAACTTATCAACATCTACATCAAAAGATATTACATTTTTTCATTCAAAAAAATATTTTAATCTTGCTTCTAAAACAAAAGCACTTTTTTGTATTACTACCGAAAATCTTGAAAATTTTTTACCTAATGATTGTCATAAAATAATTGTTGATAATGTTTTAATATCTACAGCTAAAATTACACAAATATTTTACCCTGATTCAATAACTGATAATTTTGATACAACTTCAAAAGATATCAATAAAACTTCGTTTAAAAAAAAAGTTAAATTTGGAAAAAATGTATTAATTGGTAAGAATGTAAAAATAGGAAAAAATTGTTCTATTGGTCATAATACAATTATAGAAAAAAATGTTATTGTCGGAAATAACTGTTCTATCGGATCTAATGTAATTATAAGAAATACTATAATAAATAACAATGTTCATATTTTGGATGGGTGTATAATTGGCAAAAAAGGATTTGGTTTTTTTCCAGATAAAAAATCAAACTATAGATATCCTCAAATCGGTTTAGTTATAATTCATGATAACGCAGAAATTGGTTGTGGATCTACTATTGATCGTGGTTCAATGTCTAATACCATTATTGGAAAAAATACTTATTTGGATAATCAAATTCATGTTGCTCACAATGTTAAAATTGGCGACAACTGTATTATAGCGGGCCAAGTTGGTTTTGCTGGAAGCACTACATTAGGAAATCATGTAATGATAGGTGGACAAGCTGGAGTTTCAGGTCATTTAAAAATTGGAAACAATGTTCAAATAGGAGGTGGAAGTGGTGTAATTAAAGATATACCTGATAATTCTAAATTTATGGGATACCCAGCGAAAAGTTTAAAAAACTTTATAAGAGAAAATAAATGATACATAAAACTGCAATAGTAGATATCAAAGCCAAAGTTTCAAGTTCAGCAAAAATAGGAGCATACTCTATAATTGGTCCCAATGTTGAAATTGGAGATGATACTATAATTCATTCACAGGTAAACATTTCAGGAAATACAAAAATTGGAAATGGTAATAAAATTTATCCATTTGCAGCTATTGGTAATGATCCACAAGATTTAAAATTTGATGGAGAAGAAACCAAACTTGTAATTGGTGATAATAATAAAATTAGAGAATATGTAACTATACATCCGGGAACATCTGGCGGAGTTGGTTTAACTAAAATAGGAAATAACTGCTTGTTTATGATTTCATCTCACATTGCTCACGACTGCAGTGTAGGAAATAACGTTATTATAGCAAATAACGTTCCATTAGGTGGCCATGTTAATATTGAAAACAATGTAGTTATAGGAGGAAATTCTGCAGTTCAGCAATTTACAAGGATTGGTCAAATGGCAATGATAGGTGGAATGACCGGTGTACTTCATGATGTTATTCCGTATGGATTATCTATTGGCAATAGAAATTATTTACAAGGTCTTAATTTAATTGGATTGAGAAGAGCTAATTTTGAAAACAAAGATATATTAGGCCTTACAGAAGCATATAATGAAATTTTTGCTACAAAAAATCTTACAGATAACTTAAGCAAATTAAATGGTGAGTTTAAAGAAAATCCATTAGTAAAGAATGTTATTGAATTTATAACAAAGGACAAAAAAAGATCTATTTGTACACCTTTTTCAAAGGAGTAAAATGATTGGATTAATATTTGGAGATAATAGTTTTCCAATTGAAATTCTAAAAAAAATAAGAAAAAAAAAATTAAAGTATTTAATAATTGATTTATCAAAATCAAAAAAATTTAAAAAAGATAAAAAATCATATTCAGTTTCAATCGGACAGTTTGGGAAAATCATTGATATTCTAAAGCAAAATAAGTGCAAAAAAGTACTATTTGCCGGAAAGGTATCCAAACCAAAATTTTCTAAACTTAAATTAGACTTAAAAGGTATTTATTATATCCCAAGAATAATTAAAGCTTCAAAACTTGGCGATGCTGCTATTTTAAAAGAAATTATTAAAATATTAAATCATCAATCAATTAAGACAATAAGTTCGATGTCATTTAATCCTGAATTGTCACTTAAGAGAGGAAATTATTCTAAAATTAAACCAAATAGAGTAGATAAAAAAGATATTACAAAAGCTATAACAACATTAAATAAATTAGGAAAGTATAACTTTAGTCAAGGAACAGTTGTTAGAAACCAAAAAGTTATAGCTATTGAAGGTAGGGCTGGAACAGAAAAAATGCTTAAAAAATGTAAAACTAAAAAGTTTAAAAACAATGGTGTTTTAGTAAAATTCCCAAAGAAAAAACAAGATCTTAGAATTGATTTGCCTACAGCTGGTTTAAAAACTCTAAAACAATGCAAAATGGCTGGTCTTAAAGGTTTAGTCTTAAAGAACAAAAAGAATATATTATTAGATAAAAGTAAATGCATTAATTTTGCAAACAAAAACAAAATGTTTATTGCGGTTAAATGAAAAAAATATTTATATTAACCGGTGAACCTTCAGGCGATAAATTAGCCTCAACTGTTATTTCTAAATTAAAACAAAATAATTCTGATATTGAATACTCTTGTGTTGGTGGGCAACATTTAAATTCATTAGGCGTTAAATCAATTTATGATCTTAAAGAGATTACTTATATTGGCTTTACAAGTGTTTTATTGAATTTATTTAAAATTAAAAAAAAAATTAATGAAACCGTAAATAAAATAATTGAATTTAAACCTGATATTTTATTTAGTGTAGATAGTCCAGATTTTACTCTAAGAGTTGCTGAAAAAGTAAAAAAAATCAATCCTAATATTAAAACTGTTCATTATGTAGCTCCTCAGGTTTGGGTTTGGAGAGAGGGTAGGGTAAAGAAATTTAAAACATTTCTAGATCATATTCTTTTATTATTTAATTTTGAAAAAAAATATTTTGATAAAGAAAATATTAATAATACATTTGTTGGACATCCATTGCTTGAAAAAAATAATAAAGCAAAAACTGATTTATCTAATTTAATTAAAAAAGATAAAAAAATTATATCTTTATTTGCTGGTAGCAGATCATCGGAAACAATTATACTTTTACCTATTTTAATAGATTTTATAAAATTAATGAATGAAAAATTTAATGATTATCTTTTTGTATTTCATGCAACTGATGAAAATAAAAATTCTATAAATGATAATATTAAGGAAGCAAACTTAGATAATATTGAAGTTATTTCAGAAGAAAATATTAAATCTCAAATTTTATTAAATTCTGTATTTGCAGTTTCAAAATCTGGTACAGTTTCACTAGAAATTTGTAATGCAAAAGTTCCATCTATTATCATTTATAAAATGAATTTTTTAAATTTTATGATTGTTAAATTCTTAGTAAAAATAAAATATGCTAATATTATTAATATAATTAATAATAAAGAAGTTATTCCAGAGCTTATTCAAAATGAATGCAACTCTAAAGAAATTTTCAATTCAGTTGTTTATTTTTTAAAAAACCCAAGTCTTATGGATAAACAAATTAATGATTTTACTAATACATTAAATGAAATTAGATCAAAAACTTCTTCAGCTGATGAAGCTTCTTCAGTTTTATCAAGTTACCTTGTTTCCTAATCTTTTTAAGACCTCATCTTTACCAAGAGAGCTTATAATATCATAAATTCCAGGACCAAATTTTGATCCTGTTAAAACTATTCTTAGTGGTTGACCAACACCTTTGAAGTTAGTTTCATTTGATTTTATAAGACTATTTATAACTGGTTCTAAGTTTTCTTTGTTTAGTTTTTCTATTTTTGAAATGGTATTAGAGAATTCAGATATGACTTTTTTGGCCTTATCATCTAATAATTTTAAATCATCATGATTTATAGTAACTTTATCTTGAATTATATATTTAGAATTGTTGTATATATCTTCTAAAGTTTTAGCTTTGTTTTTAAGAAATGCTAATGATGATTTAAGTTTTTTCTCTTTTTCATTAGGTATCTTTTCTTTATAAATTTCACAGTATCTAGTTAATTGATTGAAAAGTTCATTTTCATCAATATTTTTAATGTAATGTTCATTCATTGATAAAATTCTACTCATATCTAGTTTTGATGGAGATTTGCCGATACCCTCTAAATTAAAATGTTTAATACTTTCTTCTTTAGTAAATATTTCTTTATCTTTAAATGACCATCCTAGCCTTAAAAGGTAATTTCTTAATGCTTCTGGCATTATTCCAATTTTTGAATAATCGTCTAAAGTTGATGCTTTATCTCTCTTAGAAAGTTTTTTTCCTTCAGTTGTATGTATTAAAGGTATATGCGCGAATGAAGGTAAATCCCATTTCATCGACAAATAAATCTGTATTTGTTTAAAAGTATTAATTTTATGATCATCACCTCTTATTATATGTGTTATATTCATTTGATGATCATCAACAGAAGCAGATAAATTATAAGTTGGTGTTCCATCCTTTCTTAAAATAACAAAATCTTCTATTGTGCTATTCTCAATTTCAATATCACCTTGAACTAAGTCTTTTAAGGTAGAATTTCCTTCAGATTTACTTTTAAACCTTATTACAGGATCTGTATCTTTGGGTACTTCGCTTTCTTTTAATTCTCTACATTTTCGATTGTATACATAAGGAAGTTTTTTTTGTTTAGCTCTATTCTTTTGTTCTTCAATTTCTTCATGAGAGCAATAACACTTATATGCAAACCCATTTTTTAATAATTCTTTAGCAACAATAA
>CACIPT010000028.1 GCA_902588595.1 uncultured Pelagibacteraceae bacterium
TGGGCTGGGATGATCTTAATTGGCTTGAAGATGTTCATATGGGATATGAAGAAGATAGACCTGCAGTTTTTGATAGAAATGCTAATGGTTGGGTTACAATTCCAAAAAAAATTAAACTTCCAAACAATCAGCAAGATAGAGATATGATAGCAAGAGAACTTCTTGTAAAATTTCAAATGTCTCCTAATCACCCATTGGTTGACTTAAAAAAAGCTTACAGAAAATTTTAAAATTTTATCTAGTGTAGGTTGTGCTGATGTTATATTAACAAGTAATATATATATTTTTTATTGTTGTTATAACTCTCCTATATATCTAGAATCTTCCTCAGTTAGTTTAAATTAACAAAGTAAAATTGTTAGAAAATATTTTTGTTTATTCTAACAATATAAAAAGTAATAAAAGGAGGAAGGCAATGACTGATCAACTTAGTGCATTGACTACCATATTTACAGAGTTCTACTACTGGATAACAGTGGTACTTATGTTCCTGATCCACGTAGGTTTCTGTATGTATGAAGTTGGAGCCTCTAGATATAAACATCACCAACACACTTTAATGAAAAACACGATGCTGATACCTTTGGTAACAGTAACTTGGTTTTTATTTGGTTGGTGGATTTATTGGGCTTTTCCAACTGGACCGGGTTTAGCACCTTCTATAATGAATGAAAGTGCGGCATTGATTACAGATGAATCTGCATTTAGTGCGGCTTGGTATGTACCAACTAGTGATTTAATGGGAACAAACTTAAATGACCACATCAGTGGTGTATTTTGGGCTGCGTTCTTATTATTCTCATGGACTGCTGCCTCTATCGTTTCAGGTGCGGTAATTGAAAGAATTACAACATTTGCATTCGGTATCTTAGCAATAGCAATTGGTTCAGTTTTCTGGACAATTGATGCTGCTTGGGGATGGCATTTCGATGGTTGGATGTTAAAAATATTGGGATATCATGATGCTTATGCATCAGGAGTTATTCACGCAATAGCAGGAGGATTTGCTCTTGGAGTACTAGCGGTGCTAGGACCAAGAATAGGAAAATTCTCATCTAGCGGTGAACCTAGAAATATAGGACCAAGAAATCCATGGTTAGTAACCATCGGGTTATTCTTAATTTATACTGGTTTCTGGGGATTCTACGCAGCGTGTAATATACCAATTTTCGATCTGGGACCTGAATATGGAATGGAAGGAGTAACATTCTGGACTGCAACTAACATTTACGTAACACCAACAACGTTAGGTGCTATCACAATGAACTTTTTGATGTCGTTATCTGGAGGTTTATTGGCTGGATATATTGTTGCTAAAGGAGATCCTTTCTGGACATACTCAAGTGGACTAGCTGGAGTAATATGTGCTTCTGCAGGAAATGATTTATATCATCCTATTCAATCATTTGTAATTGCTATGGTTGGAGTATATGTAGCATACAATTTGCATTACTGGGTTGAACGTAAGTTCAAAATTGATGATGCGGTTGGTGCTGTTGCAGTGCATGGTTATGCCGGTGTTGCTGGATTAATAATTTGTGGTTTTGTTCTAAACGGATATCCTTCATCAGGATATAGTGTAGGAGCAATGTGGGTAGGAACAGACTACGCTCCAATAAATCCTTTAGGAATGTTTATTGGTGCAATAATTATGTTCGGTGTACTTGGTTTTTTACCAGGCTGGATATTAGCTAAAATACTTCAAGGAATGGGTAAACTTAGAATTCCAAGAGAAGTGGAATTAGCTGGTCTAGACTATACAATATTGGAAGATGCAAAGAGCGATGAAAGAGCTGTTGCGTCATCCTCAAGGTAAAGGAGAAAACTTATGGCTACAGTATCAAACTGGATAGATCACCTTAGTGCAGCTGAAGTACAAGGAGCTGTTTACCCTGGCGTAGGAACTGAAGGAATTTTGGTTCTAGTTCTAGCGGTAATTTGGATAGGTTGGCATGTTATGGCTGATATGCAAGAGACAAGAAAATCAAAAGCTATTGCTAAAAAAAGACCTGGTTCAAATGACTGGAAGAGTAATGTTACCGACGGGTAATTAAAATTAAAATAAAGGGCGCATATTATATTAATATGCGCCCTTATTAATTCATGGACGAAAAACAATCAGAAAATATAAACAAAACACCTGAGAAAATGTCAAGGATTGCTTGGCCTAAAGCAAAGTATGGGTTTATCCTTGCAATAATAATATTTGTAGTTGTTAATCTAATATATTACAAAGACAAAATTATAAATTTATTTAACTAAAATTATTCATGGCAAAAGACCTTTCTAGATTAGCAAAACAAAAAAAAATTAAATATTTCTTAATAAGTTTTGTAGACCTGTTTGGAGTATTAAGATCTAAACTTGTTCCTACTCAAGCAATCAATGAAATGAAAAAAAATGGTGCTGGTTTTGCTGGTTTTGCTACTTGGTTGGATATGACACCTGCTGACACTGATATGTTTGCAATACCAGATCCAGATAGTTTAATTCAATTACCATGGAACAAAGAAGTAGGATGGTTGGCTTCAGATTTATGGATGAATGGTAAACAAGTTAAGGCATCACCTAGAGTTATGCTTAAAGATCAAATTAAAAAATTAAGCAAACTGAATTTAGAAATGAAATCAGGTGTTGAATGTGAATATTTTTTAATTTCTCAAGATGGTTCAAGTATCGCAGACAGCAGAGATATTCAATCTAAACCTTGCTACGATCAATCTGCATTAATGAGAAGATATGAATTAATTAAGGAAATTTGTGACAGTATGATTGAGTTAGGATGGAAACCTTATCAAAACGATCATGAAGATGCTAATGGACAATTTGAAATGAATTGGGATTACGATAATTGTTTAATCACAGCAGATAGGCATGTTTTTTTTAAATTTATGGTTAAAAGCCTAGCTGAAAAACATGGATTAAGAGCAACGTTTATGCCTAAACCATTTGAAAATTTAACAGGTAATGGTTGTCATGCTCACGTATCACTTTGGAATGGAAAGAAAAATAAATTTTTAGATGAGGGCGATAGGTATGGATTGAGCAAAACTGCATATCATTTTGTTGGTGGTTTGTTAAAAAATGCAAGATCTTTATCTTCTTTGTTTAATCCTACAATAAACAGTTATAGAAGAATAAATGCTCCAGCAACTAAATCTGGTGCATCATGGTCACCAAGTAGTATTTCTTACACTGGCAATAATAGAACTCACATGATTAGAATTCCAGATGCTGGAAGATTTGAGTTAAGATTAATGGATGGGTCTGCAAATCCATACCTTTTACAAGCAGGAGTTATAGCTGCAGGATTGTTTGGATTAAACAACAAAACTGATCCTGGTGAGCCATTAACATGCAACATGTATACTGATTATAAAAATTATCGTAATTTAGAAAAATTACCAAATGACATAGAAGAATCTCTTGATGAATTAGATGAAAATAAAATCTTAAGAGAAGCTTTCGGTGATGATGTAATTAATAGTTATTTAAAATTAAAAAGAAAAGAAATAGAAGATTTTGATCAAAATGATACATTTGATAAGAAAAGTCCTGTCACAAAGTGGGAAAAAAATAATACTTTGGATTGTTAAAAAATGTCATCAATATCTGAAGTTTCGCAATGGAAATACACAAATTTTTTAATAAATAAAAATAATAATTTTAACAAAAAAGAAATTTTAAAAATACTTTCTTCTGAAAATATTGATGAAGCTTATAAAACGATATCAAGTTGGAATAACTATTCACCCACCCCACTAATTTCATTAAATAAATTAAATGAAAAATTAAAACTTAATAAAATTTTCTATAAAGATGAATCAAAAAGATTTCATTTAAAATCATTTAAAGCACTAGGTGGTGCTTATGCAGTTGAAAAAGTAATTAAAGGAAATAACAAAAAGGTTATATCCACAGCCACAGCAGGAAACCATGGGAGATCTGTTGCATGGGGTTCACAAAAAAATGGTTTAAAGTGTAAAATATTCATTAGTGAATTTGTAAGCGAGTCTAGAGCTGAAGTTATGAGAAATTTTGGTGCTGACGTAATTAGAGTTAAAGGAAATTATGAAGATTCTTTAAATGAATGCATCAAACAATCTAATCAAAATAATTGGCAAATAGTGCAGGATGTTGCCTGGAAAGATTATAAATTAGTTCCAAAATTAACTATGGCTGGATATTCAGTAATGATGAAAGAAATTTCTGAGCAAATTAAAAATGAAAAAATATCCCATGTTATACTGCAGGCTGGAGTTGGTGGAATGGCTGCAGCAATGGTTGCAGGTATTGTTAAATATTTAGATTATATTCCTCAAATCATAATAGTAGAACCAGATAGCGCAGCGTGCGTTTTAGAAAGTATTAAAAAAGGTAAAATAGAAAAAATTTCTATTGATAAAGAAAGTATAATGGGAGGAATGTCATGTGGAGAAGTATCTTTAATCCCTTGGGAAATATTAAAAAATTCAGTACATTATTGTGTAACAATTTCAGACGACTACATCTCAAAAACTATCAAATATCTGGCAAATAACCAATTTAGCGATGAAAAAATTATAGGTGGAGAATGCTCTACTCCAGGAATAGCTAGTTTAGTTGGATTAAGCAATAATGATGAAATAAGAGAAACAATTAGTCTAAATAAAGACTCATCTGTACTGTTATTTGGTTGCGAAGGCGATGCAGATGAAGAGTTATATCAAAAATTATTAAGTCAATAAAATTCTCAAAGTTCAAAATTAATGAAAAAAATATATAAAAAAAAAATATATAACTTAAATTTTTATAAAATCTTTAAACCAGAATTAACGCCTAAAAAAATGTTAGAACTGGGCGTGTTTGGTGGTTCTTACTTTGGAACAAATATAAAAGAATTTCCTAATTCATGGTTTAAAAATGCGAAGTTATGTAAAAATTTTGATGTAAGTTTAAATCGCTTTAAAGTTAAATCAGGATTATCAAGAGAACACTGGATAGAAAAAGGATGGATTTTTAAAGAAGATCCATTGGGATGGTTTCAATGGTACTGTAGGTTTTGTAATGGAAGAAGAATCCCACACATTGATGAAATTCAAATAAAAAGATGGAAAAATTTTAGGAGACACGTTTTGGCAATTAAAAAAAATTGCGAAAAAAATGATCTTGGCTGCAGAAGAAGACAAAGACAAGCTATACTCCAATGGGCTTATAACCCTTTCATTTAATTTTAGTTTTAAAATCAACTCCGTATTCTGATCTAGGACCTTTTCTTAAACCAAAGGGACCAGGGATAAATATAGTCATAGGTTTTGTTCCTGGTTTTAAATCAACTCTATGAAAATTATTTGCAGGTCTAAAACCAATATATCCTGGTTGTCTCCAATGTTTTCCTGTAATTGTTGTTTCCCAGTATCCACCTCTAATTATTATAGTAATATATGGACATAGATGGTTATGTACTCCTTCACCATGGTCATCATCTAACATTTCGTGAATTAAAATATTAAATGGAAACCATTTAGGACGATGCCTAAACAAAACATAATATCTATTTAGCCATGGTTTTGCTTCATTAAATTTTGGATGTGAAGGACCTCTGTCTAGTACAGTTTTTTTTCTTCCTAACTTTCCAAGAAGCTTTAGCAACATATTTTAATTCAATTTTAATATGGCGTTATCCCTAATAATAAACATCTCACCATTTAAAATATATGGTCTAGAAATTTTTTCATTATCAATTTTTATAATATCTATTGGTTTGCCATTTAAAATTTCAATAATTATTATTCTTCCATTGTTTAAACTCAAATAAATTTTATCTTTTGCAACTATAAAACCTTCAGGTTTTATGTTTTTTTTTCTATAATTCTTTATTTGGTTTAGTACATTGGTCATTCTAACAATATTGCCATTTCTTGAGTCTAATAAAGCAAGATAACCTTCCAATGAAACTGTAAAAACTAAGCCGTCTGCAAATGTGGGTCTTAAATTAGAATTTAAGTTTTGTTTCCATTTTATCGAGCCATTTTCTTCATTAATTGCAAAAAATTCATTTTGATTATTTGAAAAATAAATCGTGTTATTTTCAGAAATTAAATCAGAATTTTTAAGTGAAAAATAATTTTCATATATAGAACTACTTTGCGTGGTAGTTTGCCATATTAAATTACCATTTTTTATATCAACTGAACTTAGATCACCTAAAGTGTTAATAAAAACTAATTTATTATTATTAATCACAAATGAAAGTTTTTGTTGAGATTTAATAAATGATTTTTCAGTTTTAAAATTCCAAATTTCTTCACCATCTTTGATTGAAAAGCATCTAAGTATATTTTCAAAATCTATAACAAAAAATTTATCTTTAAATATTTTTACTTGAGAGTTAAATGGAGCAACACTATTTTTATACCATAAAACTTTTCCATTATTAATATTTAGTGCATAATATTTTGCATGATTATCTGCAACAATTAATACTTTATTATTAGAAGCAAAATATAATATTGGATTTTGTTTTTTTTCATTTTTTGAATAAATATTTTTTTTTCCAAATCAATTTGTTATCTTTTGAAAAATTTAAAATAGTTCCTTTATTATCGAAAAATACTAAAGAATTATTTTTCGTAATTAATAGTTCAGGTTGGTAATAATCAAATTGATTTATTTTTGAAAATTTATATTTAGATACTTTTTTTATATTTCCATAAAATTCTACTATTCCATTATTATTTGATAAATTATTTAAAAAACTATTTTTTTTGTAGTTATTTTTTAGTTTAATTTTAATTTTTGAATTAAATTCTTTTTCAAAAATTTCTGCATCTTCAAATAATTTTTCTTCTAGGTTTTCTTTTTTTTCAGAATGTAATTTTTGTGATTGTGACCAAAATCCAGTTTTTGTATCTAATGAACAATTTGAAAAAAAAAGAAATATTATTAAAATATGAAATATTTTATTCACTGAAATCTCTATTCATTCGTCTTTGTGTCTCTATAATTATATTTTCATTACTTTTTTCATAACTTAAAATCAGATTAAAGAATTCTTTAGATTTTTGCTTTTGATTATTGTGAAAAAAGTATTCTGCCATTAAATAAAGTGCGTGGGACTTCCATACACTGTTAGACTTTATAATTGGATTTAAAATATTAATTAAATTATTTTCTGTTTCAAAATCTGAATTAAATAATCCTTTTTTATATATAATTAGGTTTTTAATTTCTTTATCAAACTTAACTTCATTAATTAAAATATCAAAAAACTTATTTATTTCCTCATTTGTTGCTTGAATTTCATTATCAATAATAAAATATAA
>CACIPT010000029.1 GCA_902588595.1 uncultured Pelagibacteraceae bacterium
GATACCTCTTAAGCAAAAACCTGGAATTGGAACAATTCTTAATGCTTTAATTGTAGCTTTAATGATTGATGTTTGTATTAATTTTGTTCCGGCACCTGAAAATTATATTTCTCAAATATTATTAGCAGTTGCAGCCGTTCTTATAGTTGGACTAGGTGGTGGAATTTATCTTGTTGCAAATTTAGGGCCAGGACCCAGGGACGGTCTAATGGTTGGACTTCAGCAAAAAACAAATTTACCAATTGCAGCTGTTAGAGCATTTCTTGAAATATCGGTTGTTGCTATTGGCTGGTATTTAGGAGGAACCGTGGGAATTGGAACTTTATTATTTGCTTTTGGAATTGGGCCAGCGGTAGCTCTTGGACTATTTTTAGTTGATAAAACATTTAATAGTTAAATTTTTTATCATATAAAAAAAAAGGGCATTAAAAACTGCCCTTTTTGAATTTTGTTCTAGTAGAAATGAGTCTTACATTCACCCACATATTACGCCAATACTCACTTATTTAAGAAGTTCATTGCAAAGTTCATTGAGAAAACCCCTTAATTCAAAAGCAATTCAAAAGATGACTTCATTGAAGAGCGGGGTTAAAATTAAAAATAGTGGAAAAAATAACAAACAAGCAATTCATAGATTATTTAAGAAATCAAGACAAAGAAATTGGTGAAGGTAATTTACTAAAAAGTTTTGAAGATAATATTGAAGAATTTGAAAATTCAGTTGAGAAAAGAATTACAAATAAAATTGATAATCACGATTCTATTCCATACATAAATATTAAGCATTTTTTAGATAGATACTTAAATGCAAGTAAATTTAAATTTATTGATCTTAGCAATGGTTTGGTAAGTTGTATAAATTCAAGAAGTTTTAGTGGCGCTTTCACAATTTCAAGAACAATATTAGAAAATGTTGCAATGTTACATCTTAAATCATCTGAATTTATCAAATGTTTAGAAAATAAAAAATATGTCAAACTTTTACACGAACTTTTAAAAATGAATGTGAGATATCAGAAAACATATAGAGTTAAAGATTATAAAAGAACACACATAAATGATGCACTTAGACATTTTAATAGAAAATTAGGTAAAGATGATGATGTATTTTATTTATATGACAATATTTCTGAAAGAGTTCATCCATCTCCAAGTTCTTTTATGATGTATATTGATACAAATAATAAGAAAGAGAATAGATATCAAAATAGTTTTTCTTTGAATAGCAAAGATATACAAGGTTTTTATTCTTTTATTGCCTTAACAATGGTTGATATTGTTATTACTATAGAGGATTTGTATCCTAAAATTCAGAAAGATTTGATAAATTTTTTAAAGGATTCCAAATTAGAAATTGATATTCATTTCAAAAATAACTCAGCAGATAATAAAAAACATAATGAATTAATTAATCAATTTAACACATAAAAAACCCCCGAAACTTTCATTCCGAGGGTTCTAATTTTGTTTAGTGTATGTTTTTAGAGTGTTCTCTAAATGGAAGTGTATTACATTCACACACATATTACGACAATACTCACTTATTTAAGAAGTTCATTGCAAAGTTCATTGAGAAAACCCTCTAATTTAAAAGCAATTCAAAAGATGATTTCATTGAAGAGTGGGGTTAAAATGGGTTTATGGATAAAAAAGAAGCATTAAAAATAGTTAAAAATGATAGTCGTGAATTAAAAAACCTGCCTGCCCATTTTAAGAAAGACAAAGAGATTGTCCTAGAGGCAGTGAAAAGTAATGGTTATGCCCTAGAACACGCTGATGAGAGTTTTAGAAAAGACAAAGAGATTGTCCTAGAGGCAGTGAAAAGTAATGGTTATGCCCTAGAACACGCCGATAAAAGTTTTAGAAAAGACAAAAAGATTGTCCTAGAGGCAGTGAAAGATGGTGGTTATGCCCTAGAACACGCTGATGAGAGTTTAAAAAAAGAAAAATAGATTGTCCTAATGGCAGTGAAAAATAATGGTTATGTCCTACTAAGTGCTGATAAAAGTTTTAGAAAAGACAAAAAGATTGTCCTAGAGGCAGTTAAAGAAAATGGTGCTGCCCTACTATATGTTGATGAGAGTTTAAAAAAAGACAAAAAGATTGTCCTAGAGGCAGTGAAAAGTAATGGTGGTGCCCTAGAATACGCTGATGAGAGTTTAAAGAACGACCCTGATATTTTGGCAATAGTTAATAAGCAAAAATAACTCATAAAAAAAACCCCCGAAACTTTCGTTCCGAGGGTTCTAATTTTGTTTAGTGTATGTTTTTAGAGTGTTCTTGTTGGGGAATCGTATTACATTCACACACATATTACGCCAATACTCACTTATTTAAGAAGTTCATTGCAAAGTTCATTGCAAGAATGGTCGTTTTAGAAAGCAAGTAGAAAGATGACTTCATTGAGGAGTGGGGTTAAAGTTGGGTATGAATAAAACAATGACTGATATTCCAATAATAGTCGAATTTGAAGAAAAAGAATTTGATAGTGATTTAGAAAAAGAGCAGATTGAATTATCATTTGTGACTGATAATGAAGGAAAATTAGTTCATAATTTTAAAGATTGGAGTTTTTTAAGAAAATTTAAAAAATTAAAAGTTTTAAAATTATACCGCGCCGAAATATTAAATAGGTTCTCAAACAATTTCTTTACTAATTTATATAGTATGGAAAAACTTGAGAAACTTATAATCGAAGAATCTCAAATTTCATTACCAGATAAACCTTTGCCTAGTAATTTATTTCCTAAAAATTTTAAGGAATATGAAATTAAATTTGATTTAAAATATTTACCGTCAGATATTTTTGAACCGAATAAAGGCAAAGATTACAAGGAATATGAAGGTATAGGTGACCTAGATGACTTAGAATATACATATGAATGGTTTACAAAAGGGTTTCCTCAATTATATGATTTTCCAAATATAGAAAAATTTAAAAAACTAGAAATTTTAAATTTTTATAACATTTTTGATACCGAAAGTTATCAAGGTCATTTATTCGAAATGGATAATTCATTGTTTTATAAAAAAATAAATATTATTAAATCTTTGTTAAAAAAAGCAAATGTTAAAAAAATAAATATTTTTGGTTTAAATCTAAATAATAATAAAATTTATGATGAAGAAAAAGCAAGAGATGACATAACTGGAAAATCATTTATTTATTTTGATAGTGAAATATTCAAGTCTATAACTGAATTATATAATACTAAAAAAATAATATTTAATAGCGAAAACCCACTTAAATATTTAAAGAAGTATTATAGAGTTTCAAATTTAAAAGAAATTACAAATTTAGCAATGACATCTGGTATACCTAAAGGGGTAAAAAACTTTACTTTAGGTGAAGAAGGCACAATTCAAATAAAAATGAAAGTTTAGACTGACTTTAATGAAAAAAGGATTTTAAATAAATCGTTTAGACCTCTTAATGCTTGGACTGGTAAAGGTACAAAACTTGGTAAAGGTGAAGTCTGGGAATTCGTGAAATAAAAAAACCCCCGAAACTTTCGTTCCGAGGGTTCTAATTTTGTTTAGTGTATGTTTATAGAGTGTTCTCTGTTTGGAAACGAATTACATGTCCATTCCACCCATTTATTGTTAAATTTTTTAGGTAATTATTGCTTATTTTTGCTAGGAGCAAAAATTAAGTAAAGTTTAAAAATTAAGTTTATGCCAGGAATAAATAAGACAAGCATCCATAAAAAATCCATTTTAATATCATTTAAACGCCTAGATGCATTCGCAAAAACTAAAGGAATATACAGAGCAACATAGTAAACGTAAAACTCCATTAAAGTATTAAAAAAAGACAAACTATTTTCAAATACATATACTTGTAGCAAAATTGGTATAATTAAAATTAATGATAGAGTAATCATAGTGAGAGTATAATCTAATCTTCCCACACTTTCTTTGAATGAAAAGATATTCATAATTCTATGTTTGATACATTTAATCATATTTTTATTAGAAAAATTTAACATTTAATTTTAATTAATGGAATGGGAATTCACGGAAGCAAAGAACATTGTTTAGACATTGCAAAGACATTGCAAAATTTTTAAGACGGGCAAAAAAAAAGGGCAGTAAAAACTGCCCTTTTTGAATATTTTATTGGGTCGGAATTTTACATTCCCATGCCACCCATTCCACCCATGCCACCCATTCCACCACCAGGCATTCCAGCAGGTCCAGAGTCTTTTTCTTCAGGCTTATCAGCAACCATAGCTTCTGTTGTAACTAATAATCCAGAAATTGAAGCAGCATCTTGTAAAGCGGTTCTTACAACTTTAACAGGGTCAATAATACCTTCTTTAAACATATCAACATACTGCTCTGTTTGAGCATCGTACCCATTTGAAGGTTTATTAGCTTCTAAAAGTTTTCCTACAACTACTGATCCATCTACTCCAGCATTTGTAGTTATTTGTCTGATAGGAGCTTGAAGGGCACTTTTAACTATTTCGACCCCAGCTTTTTGATCATCACCTTTAACTTTTACTTTATCTAAATCCTGTGATGCATAAAGAAGAGCACAACCTCCACCAACTACTATTCCTTCTTCTACCGCAGCCCTAGTTGCGTTTAGAGCATCTTCAACTCTATCTTTTTTTTCTTTTACTTCTACTTCAGTTGAGCCACCAACTTTAATAACTGCAACACCCCCAGCTAATTTAGCAAGCCTTTCCTGTAGTTTTTCTTTATCATAATCTGAAGTTGTCTCTTCAACTTGTTGTTTAATTTGAGCACATCTTGCTTCAATGTCAGATTTTTTTCCTGAACCACTTACAATGGTACTATTTTCTTTATCAACTTTAACTCTTTTAGCAGATCCAAGATCATTTATTTTTACATTTTCTAATTTGATACCTAAATCTTCAGAGATAACTTGTCCATTAGTTAAGATAGCTATATCTTCAAGCATTGCCTTTCTTCTATCTCCAAAACCTGGAGCTTTAACAGCAACAACTTTTAATCCACCTCTAAGTTTATTAACAACTAAAGTTGCCAAAGCTTCCCCTTCAACATCTTCAGAAATTATCATTAGTGGTCTTCCAGCTTGAACAACAGCCTCTAAAAGAGGAACCATTGGCTGTAAATTAGTCAATTTTTTTTCATGCAAAAGAATTAATGGATTTTCTAATTCGGTTGTCATTTTTTCTCCATTGGTAACAAAGTAAGGAGAAAGATATCCTCTATCAAACTGCATACCTTCTACAACTTCAAGTTCAGTTTCAATACTTTTTGCCTCCTCTACAGTTATAACACCTTCGTTGCCAACTTTTTGCATAGCTTTTGCAATCATGCTTCCAATTTCTTTATCTCCATTAGAAGAAATTGTTCCTACCTGTGCAATTTCATCACTATCTTTTACTTTTTTTGCAGAAGAAATTAATTTTTCTTTTACTTGTTCAACTGCAGCATCAATTCCTCTTTTTACATCCATAGGATTCATACCTGCAGTCACATATTTACAACCTTCTTTAACAATTGATTGTGCAAGAATTGTAGCAGTGGTAGTACCATCTCCAGCTTCATCATTTGTTTTGCTTGCAACTTCTTTAACCATTTGAGCACCCATGTTCTCAAATTTATCTTCAAGATCTATTTCTTTTGCAACTGTAACACCATCTTTTGTTGTTCTTGGTGCACCATAAGATTTGTCTATAACAACATTTCTTCCTTTTGGTCCAAGTGTAACTTTTACTGTATTTGCAAGTATATCAACCCCTTTTAGCATTGATGTTCTAGCATCAGAGTCGAATTTTACTATTTTTGCCATTATTAATTCTCCTTATTTAATTATTTACTTGTAGAAATACCCATAATGTCTGACTCTTTCATTATACTGTATTCTTTACCATCTATTTTAACTTCAGTTCCTGACCACTTACCAAATAGAACCTTGTCTCCAACTTTAACATCCATTGGAATTATTTTTCCATCCTCAGTTTTTGCTCCACCACCAATAGCAACTACTTTGCCTTCTTGTGGTTTTTCTTGAGCTGTGTCTGGGATAATAATGCCCCCTGCAGTTTTTTCGCTGCTATCAAGAACTTCAATTAAAACTCTGTCATGTAACGGTTTAAATTTCATATAAAACTCCTATAAATATGAAGCTTCATATAGCTATGACTTCATTTTATTTCAAGAAGCTTAATAAAAATTATAATGCTAAAAAAACCAAGAAATATGCTAATTTTTAAGTTATATCTGCCAAATGACCAAAAACATAGATATTTTAGGGCTTAAATCTGTTGCAGATCAATATGATTTATTTTTTATAGATTTGTGGGGCGTTATACACAATGGAATTGAGCTTTACCAAGAATCAATTGATGTTTTGGAAAAACTATCCGAGAAAAATAAAGAATTTGTATTACTTACTAATGCTCCTAGACCCAATTATAATGTTATGGATTTTTTAAATAGAATGGGATTGGAAGAAAGATTTTATTCAAAAGTATATACATCGGGAGAAGCAGCATTAAATTACTTAAACTTAAACTTTAAAAACAAAACCTTTTTTCATATTGGCCCACCAAGAGATTTTGGATTATTTAAAAATTTTAAAAAAAATAAAATACAAAAAATTAATGATGCTGAGTACTTGCTTTGTACTGGTTTATTTGACGAGCATGATAGGGAACTGTCATACTATAAAATGGTATTAAAAAAAGAAATTGAAAAAATTATGATTTGTACAAATCCAGATTTAATTGTTGATAGAGGAAAAAAAAGAGAATTTTGCGCAGGGTCAGTGGCAAAAATATTTGAAGAATTAGGTGGTAAAGTAGAATATTTTGGAAAACCTTATCCAAAAGTTTATAATCAGGCAGCTAAGATAAAAAATAAAAAAGTTTTTTGCATAGGAGATAATTTAAATACAGATATTAAAGGGGCAAATAATCAAAAATT
>CACIPT010000030.1 GCA_902588595.1 uncultured Pelagibacteraceae bacterium
GTTTCTAATTCACAAGCTATATAAGCCCGCGTATGGCAAATACAAAATCAGCAATTAAAAGAATAAGAAGAATATCTAGACAGACAACAGTTAATAAATCTAGAAAAAGCAAATTTAAAAATGCAATTAAAAAAATGAATTCTATATTAGAAGAGAAAAATAAAAAAGAAGCCCTATCATATTTGCCAAAATTGAATTCAGAGTTAATGAAAATCGCAAAAACTGGCATAATAAAAAAAGAAAATGCTTCAAGAAATATTTCAAGAATAACAAAAAAAATTTAGGAAATAAAATATTTGATTCAATAATCAATTTTAGGGAACCTGTTGCAGCTGCATCTATAGCTCAGGTTCATAAAGCGCAAATAAATGATGATGGAGTTATTAAGGACGTAGCCATTAAAATTTTAAGACCACATATTAAAAAAACTTTTAATGAAGAAATAGATGCTTTGATGCTGTTAGCATACATTATTGAAAGTTTAATTTCTAAAACAAAAAGACTAAAACTTGTTGAAGTAGTTTTTTTACTAAAAGAAATTACTAATCATGAAATGGATTTAAGATTTGAAGCGGCTGCAGCAAATGAATTTGCTGAAAATACAAAAAATGATGTACGTTTTCATGTTCCTAAAATTTATTGGAACTTTACAAGCGAAGAGATTTTAACTTTAGATTGGATTGAAGGAATTTCTATAAGAGAAAAGGAAAATTTGGAATCTAAAAAAATCAATATAGAAAATCTTGCAACAGATATAATTCAACATTTCTTAAGACATGCCGTGAGAGATGGTTTTTTCCATGCAGATATGCATCAAGGAAATCTATTTATAGATGAAAATGGACAAATAATACCAATTGATTTTGGCATTATGGGAAGAATGGATAAACTAAATAGACGTTATTTAGCAGAAATACTTTATGGATTCGTTCAAAGAGATTATAAAAAAGTTGCTGAAGTACACATTGTGGCTGGATTAGTTCCTAGCAATGTTCATGTTGAAGAATTAGCACAAGCATTAAGATCAATAGGAGAACCTATTTTTGGACAATCTGTTAAGAATATTTCAGGTGGAAGACTACTAAAACAATTATTTGATGTTACTGAAAAATTTAATATGCAAACTCAACCTCAATTATTACTTTTACAAAAAACGATGGTTGTAGTTGAAGGGGTAGCTAGAAAGCTAAACCCCAATACAAATATCTGGGAAACATCAAAACCAGTTTTAGAGAAGTGGCTTAAAGAAACCAAAGACCCAATTAATAATTTTACTGACACTTTGAAAGATTCGGCTGAAGTACTAAAAAAACTTCCTGAACTTCCAAAAATAATGGATAAAGCAAACCAAGCTTTAACATTCATGGCTAGTGGAAAAATACCCCAGGAATCTAATTCTTTTTCAGCATTAAATAAAAAAAAAGTAGAAATGAAATCGTTTAGAAATCAAAGTATTATTGGATTATTATTGCTTGTATTTCTAGGTATCATAGTATTTTAATCTGCCAATGAAAAATTTAAATGGAAAAAAAATCTTGTTAATTATATGTGGTGGTATAGCAGCATATAAAAGTTTAGAGATTATAAGACTTTTAAGAAAGAATGGTTCAAGTGTAAAAACAATTCTTACAAAAAATGCAAAAAATTTTATTACACCACTATCAGTTACCTCTTTATCGCAAGAAAAAGTTTATACAGATTTATTTAACTCAGATAACGAATCTGAAATGGACCATATTTCATTATCAAGATGGTCAGATTTAATTTTAATAGCTCCTGCAACTGCAAATGCTCTTTCGAAAATTAGTTATGGGTTATCAGATGATTTAGCTTCTACTGTTATTTTTGCTTCCGATAAGAAAATCTTTATTGCACCTGCAATGAATGTAAGAATGTGGGAACATCAATCAAACAAAGAGAATTTAAAAAAATTAATAGATTTTGGTCATGAAATAATCGGGCCTGAAATTGGCGAAATGGCTTGCGGAGAATATGGAATGGGTAAAATGTCTGAACCAAAAACAGTTATAAATCATATAAACGATTATTTTAAAAAATTAGAAAACAATAAAAAATTTAAAGCACTTGTAACTGCAGGACCTACTCACGAATATATAGACCCTGTAAGATTTATATCAAATAAATCTAGCGGTAAACAAGGTTATGAAATTGCAAGATCTTTATATGAAAATGGGTTTGATACAACTTTAATATCAGGACCAACAAACTTAAATAAAATTAAAGGTGTAAATTTAATTAAAGTTAAATCAGCTGATGAAATGTTAGAGGCAACTTTAAATAGTCTTCCAACAGATGTTGCAATTTTTTCAGCAGCAGTTGCAGATTTTAAAGTAAAAAATAAGGAAAAAGAAAAAATAAAAAAAGAAAAAATTTCTGAAATCTCTTTAGAGAGAAATACTGATATTTTAAGACATGTTTCAAATCATAATTCACTAAGGCCAAAATTAGTTATTGGTTTTGCGGCAGAAACAAATTCTCTAAAAAATAATTCTTTAAAAAAATTATCTGAAAAAAATTGTGATTGGATAATTGCAAATGATATATCTAAAAGCGATATAGGATTTGAATCAGACTTCAATAAAGTTTCTATATTTTATAAAAATAACTCTGAAGAAAATCTTCCAAAAATGAGAAAATCAAATCTTGCTAATAAAATAGTTAATAGAATAATTTCTCAATTAAATTAATGGTTAAAGTTTTAGTTAAAAGGCATAATTCTAAAGTTAAACTACCTGAATACAAAACTAGTGGATCATCAGGCATGGATTTGATGGCGTTTGTTGATAGTCCAATAAAAATTGCACCTAATACTCTAGAATTAGTTCCAACAGGCTTATCTATTGCAATACCAGAAGATTTGGAAATACAAATAAGACCTAGATCGGGTCTTGCTGTAAAATCTAGCGTAAGTGTATTAAATACTCCTGGAACTGTTGATAGTGATTATAGAGGAGAGTTAAAAATAATTTTATTTAACCATGGAAACAAAGATTTTATTGTAAATAGCAATGATAGAATAGCCCAAATGGTTTTGACACCAGTTATAAAGATGGAGCTTGAAGAAGTAGATCAATTGCCAAAAACTATAAGAGGATCGGGTGGCTTTGGATCGACTGGTAAATGAATAATATTCTTAACAAAAAATTAATTGAAAGATATTCTAGACAATTAGTTTTAAAAGATGTTGGGGCACCAGGGCAAAAAAAAATAATAAAGTCAAAAGTTTTAGTTGTAGGAGCGGGAGGATTGGGTTGCCCTGTAATTGATTACTTAAGCAGAGCAGGAGTTGGCAAGATTGGAATTGTTGATCATGATAAAGTAGACATTTCTAATATTCATAGACAATCATTATATAACTCCAAAGATATAGGTAAGTATAAAGTTGTAGTTTTAAAAAAAAAAATTAAATTAATTAATTCATTAGTTAATATAAAAATTTTTAAAGAAAGAATTGGAAAAGAAAATATTGAAAAAATATTTAAAAATTATGATTTTATCGTTGATGGATCTGATAATTTTAAAACTAAATTTTTACTAAACAAATATTCATTAAAATACAATAAAATTTTAATTGTTGGTGCAATTAGTAAAATGGATGGACATATTTTTACTTTTGATTTCAAAAATAAAACTGATCCATGTTTAAAGTGCTTTTATCAAACGGAACCTAAAGATGAGTTATTAAATTGTGAGCATGAAGGAATATTAGGTCCTGTGGCTGGTATAGTTGGTAATATCCAAGCTATAGAAGTTTTAAAAAAAATTTTGAAAATTGGAGATAAATCCAACAAAAAAATATTAATTTTAGATTTAAAAAAATTAAATTTTAGAAAAGTAGAATTTATTAAAAAGAAAAATTGTATATGCAAAAATTTTTAATTATATTATTTTTTTTATTATTAAACTCTTCCTATGTTTTTTCGGACGAAAAGAATTATTTTCTTTCTTTAAAAAAAAACAAAGTATATGTAAGATACGGTCCTGGAAAAGATTATCCTATAAAATATATTTATAAGAAAAAATTTTTGCCAGTTAAAGTAATTGATGAAAAAGAAAATTTTAGAAGAATTATAGATCATAAAAAAAACAGTGGCTGGATACACCGTATCATGCTTACAAAACCTAATTCATTAATTGTTCTTGAAAAAAAAATTGTTTTCAAAAAAAATAGCAAGTTTTCTGAGCCAATTGTAAAATTAGAAAAAGGTAGATTGGTAACTATAAAAAAATGTGAATTAAATTGGTGCCAGATTGAGTCTGGCAATTACTCTGGGTGGATAGAGACAAAAAACGTTTGGGGAATTTAATTAACTCTTATTTTAAATCAAAACGGTCTAAATTCATAACTTTTGTCCAAGCAGATACAAAATCAGCTAGAAACTTGGAATTAGAATCTTCAGAAGCATAAACTTCTGCTATTGCTCTCAATTGAGAATTTGATCCAAATATAAGATCTGTACGAGTACCAATCCATTTAACCTTATTTGTTTTACGATCCCTTCCTTCAAACAAAGCTTCTTCTTTGGAAGTTTCTTTCCATTTCGTATTCATATCTAACAAATTAACAAAGAAATCATTAGTAAGTGTACCTGGTTTTTTTGTAAATACGCCGTGTTTTGAGCCATCATAATTTGTATTTAATACACGCATACCACCAATTAAAACTGTCATTTCAGGCGCTGTAAGTTTCATTAGTTGTGCTCGATCAACTAACATTTCTTCAGCTGTTACAGTAGGTTTGTTTGATAATCCATTAGTTTTTTTTATAATATAGTTTCTAAAACCATCTGCTTTTGGCTCAAGTAAACCAAAAGAATATGTGTCTGTTTGATCTTGAGATGCATCTCCACGACCTGGTTTAAATGGAACTGTTATCTTTTGTCCGGTATTTTTAGCAGCTTTTTCAATTCCAATACAACCACCTAAAACTATCAAATCTGCTAGCGAAACTATTTTATTTTTATTATTAAATCCTTTTTGTATCTTCTCTAAAGCTTTAATCACTTTTGACAATTCACTTGGATTATTAACTTCCCAGTCTTTTTGTGGGGCAAGTCTAATTCGTGCTCCATTTGCTCCGCCTCTTTTGTCTGAGCCTCTAAAAGTTGATGCTGACGCCCAAGCTGTAGAAACTAATTGGGAAACAGAAAGTCCTGATTTTGATATTTTTGCTTTAAGAGCATTTATATCTTTATTTTTAAGTTTATATTTAACTTTTGGTATAGGATCTTGCCAAATTAGTTCTTCTTTAGGAACTTCTGACCCCAAATAACAGGCACGAGGTCCCATATCACGATGTGTAAGCTTAAACCAAGCTCTAGCAAATGCGTCCGCAAATTCATCAAGGTTCTCATGAAAACGTTTTGATATTGGTCCATATTTAGGATCCATTCTTAAAGAAAGATCTGTTGTTAGCATCATCGGAGGATGTTTTTTGGATGGATCGTGTGCATCAGGAACAATATTTATGTTAGCTCCATTTTGTTTTGGCTTCCATTGATGTGCTCCTGCTGGACTCTTTGTCAATTGCCACTCATGACCAAATAATAAATCAAAATAACCATTGTCCCACTTTGTTGGGTTAACAGTCCAAGCTCCTTCAAGACCACTACTAACAGTGTCAGCGCCCATGCCGGTTCCAAAATTACTTGTCCAACCCATGCTTTGTTCTTGAATTTTTGCACCTTCAGGTTCAGGACCTTTATGTGATTCGGGAGCGGCACCATGAGATTTTCCAAAAGTATGTCCACCCGCTATAAGTGCTACTGTTTCATAATCGTTCATGGCCATACGACCAAAAGTTTCACGAATATCATGAGCAGCTAAAAGAGGATCTGGATTTGCATCTGGGCCTTGTGGGTTTACATAAATTAATCCCATATGAGCTGCACCTAATGGATTCTCAAGATCTCTTTTCCCACTATAACGATTAACGCCAAGCCATTCTTTTTCTGATCCCCAATAAATATCTTCTTCGGGTTCCCAAATGTCCTCTCTTCCGCCTCCAAAACCAAAGGTTTTAAATCCCATTGATTCTAAAGCAACATTTCCAACTAAAATAAAAAGATCAGCCCATGAAATTTTTTTACCATACTTTTTTTTAATGGGCCAAAGTAATAATCTTCCCTTGTCAAGATTAACATTATCAGGCCAACTATTTAATGGAGCAAAGCGTTGATTGCCTGTACCAGCACCACCACGTCCATCGCCAGTTCTGTATGTTCCTGCGGCATGCCAAGCTAGTCTAACAAAAAGTCCTCCGTAGTGACCATAATCAGCTGGCCACCAATCTTGGGAATCTGTCATTAATTTATGTAAATCTTTTTTTAATGCTTTGAGATTAAGTTTTTTAAATTCTTTTGCATAATTAAATTTTTTATCCATAGGATCAACTAAAGACGAATGTTGACTTAAAATTTTTAGATTTAAACTATTGGGCCACCAATCTCTATTTGAAGTTCCTCTGCCAGTTGGAAATTTTGGTGGAGTTCCAGCTCCTGTAAATGGACATTTTGATTCCGCACT
>CACIPT010000031.1 GCA_902588595.1 uncultured Pelagibacteraceae bacterium
ACGCCAATAAATTTGGATTATCACAATTACATCAATTAAGAGGAAGAGTTGGTCGTGGTGATAAAGAATCTTATTGCATTTTAATGTTTAAATCTAATTTAAGTGAAAATGCAAAAAAAAGAATAAATATTTTAAAAAGCACAAGTGATGGTTTTAAAATATCAGAGGAAGATATGAAATTAAGAGGTTACGGTGACATTCTTGGATTTAAACAAAGTGGATTACAAAGTTTCAGGCTAGCCGACCCAGTTTTAAATGAAGATCTTTTTTTACTAGCAGAAAAAGAGGTTAAAAGAATAGAACTAGAAGATCAAAACTTAAGCAAATATATGACACTTTTAAAATTATATGATCGAGCTGATATTTTAAATGATCTTGTTTAATTCTTCGGATTGGAAGTTCCAGCGGAGACTATAAATTTTGAAGCCTCTTCAAAATTCATATCTAAATATATTACTTCTTTTTTTTTGAACATTAACAAAAAACCACTTGTTGGATTAGGAGTGGTCGGTACAAAAACATTAACTAATTTATCATTTGTTCTTCTGCTGATTTCTCCTCTATTATCTTTAGTAGCAAATCCTACTGCCCATATACCTTTGCTCGGATATTGAACCAAAACTACACTTTTTTTTTTACCTTTTTTGTTTGCAAAAGTTTCTGTCATTTGACCTATAGCTCCATATATAGTTCTGAGGAAAGGAATTTTTTTTAATAAATCGTTTATTATTTGTAAAATTTTTTTTCCAATGAAAGAAAGTGAAATAAAACCGATTAAAGAAATAAAAATTATTGATAGTGCAATTTCTAAACCTGGTATAGAAAAAGGCAAATAGTGGTTTGGATTTATTTCTTTAGGTATAAGTTTTGATGAAATAGAAATTATAAAAACAGTTAAATATAAGGTAAATCCAATTGGGACTAAAACAATTATTCCAGTAATAAAATAATTTCTTAATCTATTAATTATAGAAGTTTTTCTATTTCTTTTTTTTCTCATTATAAATTTCTTATTTTATAGCAAATATTTTGATTAAATCGAGCATATCATGTAAATTTAATGTTGTTGTTTATGATTATTATTAATAGATTCAAGCTAATTAAATAAATGGATAGAAGGTTTTTTTTACAAGTTCTTGGTTGTGGCTGTTTATCCTTAGGAATCTCTGCTTGTAGCACTGTTCCAATTACTGAAAGAAAACAACTAAAACTACTTTCCGAATCTAAACTAAATGCTAAAGCTGCTCAGATTTATGAGAAAATTAAAGAAAAGGAGAAACTAAGCGAAGATATTAACACTCTTAATGAAATAAGAGATATAGGTAAAAAAATTGAATATTCAATAAGTGAGTACTTTGAAAGATCAAATATAGAAGATCCTACAGCTAATTTTGATTGGGAATATATTTTAATCGATAATAAAAAAGTTAAAAACGCATGGTGTATGCCCGGAGGGAAAATAGCAGTTTACTCTGGAATATTAGAAGTTACAAAAAACACAAACGGACTTGCCTCTGTTATGTCACATGAGATTGCGCATGCTGTAGCAAAACATTCTGTTGAGAGGGCCAGTAGAAGTGTGTTGCTTCAAACTGGAACAAGTATAATTGATATTGCTACTGGTGGTAAGCTTTCAACAATAAATAGATCAACAGGAATGAATACTGTAGGATTGTTGTCACAAATTGGAATTATGAATCCTTTTAATAGAAAACAAGAAAGTGAAGCAGATTATTTAGGATTAATATTTTCTTCTTTGTCTGGTTATGACATAAGAGAAGCACCAAAAATTTGGAAAAGAATGAAGAAAGCTCACAAAGGTAAAGAACCACCAGAATTTTTGAGCACTCATCCATCATCAGATAATAGAATTAAAAAACTTAATGCTTGGATGAATGAAGTAGTGCTAAATTACCCACCAATTGAACAATCTTAATTTATTTACTGGTGAGCCCTGTTGGACTCGAACCAACGACCCATTCCTTAAAAGGGAATTGCTCTACCAACTGAGCTAAGGGCCCAACGACGTTTCTTATATTGATTTTTTTTATTTAATCAATCTTAAATGTTATAGGTAATTAATATATTTATCGTGAAATTGTTGAAATGTACCATTTTTAATATTATTTCTAATTGCAATCATTAACTCTTGATAAAAATTAATATTATGTAAAGTTAATAACATTGATCCAAGCATTTCATTTGTATTAAATAAATGATTTAAATAATTTTTAGAATATTTATTTAAATTAAAATTAGATGTATTAATATCAATTGGATTATTATCATTTTGATATTTTGCATTACGTATATTTATTCTTCCATTCCATGTAAAAGCTAAACCTGTTCGTCCAGAACGTGTAGGTAAAACACAATCAAACATATCAATACCTCTTTTAACAGCCCCTAATATGTCAGATGGAGAACCTACACCCATTAAATATCTTGGTTTATTCCTGGGCATTAAACTTGTTATATCGTCTAAAACTTTAAACATTTCATTTTGGCTTTCACCAACAGCCAGACCACCAATTGCATATCCATTAAAATCGATACTAAGCAACTTTTCTAAAGAATTTACTCTTAAATCTTTGAATAAACCTCCTTGGATTATTCCAAAAATAGCTTTATGAGGATTAATTCCAAAAGCTTTTTTTGATCTTTCTGCCCAATACATTGATAAATTCATAGAATTTTTAATCATCTCATAATCATTGCTCTTTTTTGGACATTCATCCAATACCATTATGATATCTGAATTGAGAGATTTTTGAACTTTTATACTTTCTTCAGGACTTAATACAAATTTTTTTCCGTCTATATGAGATTTAAATATTGCTCCTTTTTCTTTATCTATTTTATTAAGTTTAGATAATGACATTACTTGGAAACCACCAGAGTCAGTAAGTATAGGCAATTTGCAATTCATAAATTGATGTAAACCACCTAACGATTCTATTCTCTTAACACCAGGTCTAATCATTAAATGATAAGTGTTTGATAATATAATTTCACTACCAGTTTTAATTATATCATCAATAAATGCACCTTTGATTGTTGCTTGCGTGCCAACAGGCATAAAAACAGGTGTATGTATATTGCCTCTGTGAGTTTCTATTAAACCTAATCTTGCTTTAATATTTTCCTCTTTAACATTAAAAGAAAACTTTTTTAATGTCATTAGTATTTTAACTACAAAGATTTAAAACTTATAATTTTATCAGGGTCATTAACTGAACCATTTTGCCCCTCGCCTCTTTTAATTTTATTAACGTGTTCCATACCTTCTATTACCTTACCAAATACAGTATAATTTCTATCTAAAAATGGAGCTGGTTCAAAACATATAAAAAACTGGCTATTAGCACTATTTGGATCAGATGATCTTGCCATAGAAACTGTTCCTTTTTCATGAGGTAAATCATTAAATTCAGCTGGTAAATCTGGTAAATCTGAACCACCCATGCCTGCTCTTCTTAAATCAAAATTTTTTGAAGATGAATTACCAAATTTTACATCACCAGTCTGAGCCATAAATCCATCAATAACTCTATGAAAAACAACACTGTCGTATAGGCCATCATTTGCAAGCGTTTTAATTCTCTCTACATGTTTTGGTGCAACGTCAGAAAACAATTCAATTTTTACATCTCCAGATTTAAGTTTTAATATCATTACATTCTCCTTTGAATAAGCATTATTAAAAAATATCAAGCTAATAATAAATATTATATTAACTAGATATTTATTCATATTTTTTTTTTAATGAATTAATTGTACTTTTTGTTGTAAATTTTTTTATATCACCATTTAGATCGGCAATTTCTTTTATAAGTTTTGATGAAATGATTTGATTTTTAACATCGGACATTAAAAAAATTGTTTCAATATTACTATTAAGCTTTCTATTCATACCGGCTAATTGAAATTCATATTCAAAATCTGAAGCTGCTCTCAAACCTCTTAAAATAATATTTGATTTATATTTTTTGCATAATTCGGTTGTTAAAGAATTAAACGAAATTACTTTTATTTTATTTTTATTAAAATTTAGATCTGAAAAAAGAGCCTTTTTTACTATTTCAATTCTTTCCTCAGCAGAAAATAGATAATTTTTTTGATTAACATTAGATATTGCAACAATTATTTTATCAACAATTTTTAAGGATTTTTGTATTACATCAATATGTCCATATGTTATTGGATCAAAAGTTCCAGGATATATTGCAGTTTTTTTCATTAAACTAAATTATCATCAATTTTAATTGCAGAAACTACTTTTTCTTCACCAGAAAGTTTGATTATTCTAACACCTTGTGTATTTCTTCCCGCAACTCTGATTTCTTTTACTGCAGTTCTAATTACTCTACCTTTATTTGTAGAAATCAATATATCATCACCTTCATTAACAGGAAAAGAGGATGAAACATTTCCGTTTCTTGATGAATTAACTATTCCAATGATTCCTTTTCCACCTCTATTAGTAACTCTGTAATCATTATGATCTGTTCTTTTACCGTAGCCATTTTCAGTTATAGATAATATAAATTTCTCTTTAGCTTTTAATTCAGACTTTTCATCTTTGTTTAATTTTCCATTTTTCTTCAATTTATCATGATCAATTATTGATAAAGAAACTATATGGTCATTTTGATGTAAATTAATTCCTCTAATACCTTTAGAAGATCTTCCTTTAAAAACTCTAAGTTTTTTGGATTCAAATCTAATGCATTTTCCTAGTTTAGTGCTTAAAATTATATCTTGATCATCTTTGCAAATTTTAACTCCCACAATTTTATCGTTATTATCTAATTTCATTGCAATTTTTCCTGATGTATTTATTGATGAGAAATCTTCAAGGTTATTTTTTCTTATTTTACCATTTGAAGTTGCAAAAATTATATACAAACCTTTGGAATCTGTATTTTGATCAGGATAAGGCATGATTGAACTAATGGATTGATGATTTTTTAACGGCAATATATTAAACAAAGATTTACCTCTGGAAATTGATGAGCCTTCAGGAATTTTCCATGCTTTAACACGATAAACCAAACCTTCTGTAGAAAAGAATAATACATGAGTATGAGTATTTACAGATAGAGTTTGAACCACAGAATCCTCTTCTCTAGTTACAATTCCAGTTTTTCCTTTTCCGCCTCTTTTTTGTTGTT
>CACIPT010000032.1 GCA_902588595.1 uncultured Pelagibacteraceae bacterium
TTAATAACTTTCTTCTCAAGTTTTTTACTTTCAGGTTATCACTTTGGAATTGAACAAGAAATATTTGAAGAATTTTCAGGATGCACTGGAAACTCAACAAATATTATAGATAAAAATGAATTACTAAAGTTATTAAATTCAGAAGTAAATAGCTGTAAAAATGTTAATTTTAAAATTTTTGGATTTTCTCTTGCGGCAATAAACCTTTTGTTATCGTTAGTAATTTTTATATTAATTTTAAAAGTTATAAAAAATGAAAAAAACAAATAAAAATAAATTAGAAGAATTTATCAGAGTTGATCATGCTGGAGAAAGAGGAGCAATTAAAATTTATGAAGGACAACTTTTGGCTCTAAACACTATAATAAGAAATGATGAATTAAAAAAAAAAATTGAAGAAATGCAAATCCATGAAAAAGAACATTGTGATTATTTTGAAAGCGAAATTAAAAAAAGAAATATTAAGCCTACAAAATTTTTGCCATTATGGGATTTATTATGTGTTGGGCTTGGCTTTGGATCTACTTTAATAGGAAAAAAAGCAGCCATGCTATGTACTGCTTCAGTAGAAGAAGTAATTGATAAGCACTATCAAAATCAAATTAATCAATTAAAAAATGACGAAAAAGAACTTAAAAGTAAAATAATTAAATTTAGAAACGATGAACTTCACCATAAAGATATTGCATATAAAGAAGGAGCAACAAAAGAAGGCTTTTATTCAATAATGGATAAAATTATAAAAACTGGATCTAAAATTGCAATCGGTATTTCAGAAAAAATTTAATTAGGGCTCTAACTCTACATCCCAATATAAGTAATCTATCCAGCTCTTATGTAAAAAGTTTGGAGGAAAATTTTTTCCATTTTTATGCAGGTCTTCGGTTGTTGGTTGATAAGGCATCTGATTTAACTTCATTCCAGAAAATTTTAGTAATCGTCCTCCTTTTTGGACGTTGCAAGCTGAACAAGAGGTTACTACATTATCCCAGTTAGTCTTTCCACCCTTTGATCTTGGAAGTAAATGATCAAATGTTAATTCTTTTTTATCTCCACAATATTGACAAGAAAATTTGTCTCTTAAAAAAACGTTGAACCTTGTAAAATTTGGATTTGTTTGTGGTCTTATATAACTTTTTAAAGCAATTACACTTGGCAGTTTCATGCTAAACGAAGGACTCCTAATTATTCTATCATAATAACTTACTATCGATACCCTATCCAAATAAACTGATTTTATAGAGTCCTGCCAACTCCATAAAGAAAGTGGATAGTAACTTAAAGGTCTATAGTCAGCGTTTAAAACAAGTGCAGGGCATTTTTCTAAAGACATACTGGTATCAAAAAAGTTATTCATTAGATAAGATTAGCTTAATTAATTTTATTAATCAATGATTGAAAAAATTTATTAAATATATAAGTTTTTTTTTATATAGTTTAATGCAATGCTCGAAGCTTCAATTGGAATATGATGACCACAATTTTTAATCATTTTTGTTTTAACATTTACTTTATGTCTCATTAGAAAATCTTTTGCTTCAAGTAAACGATTTGGTGGAACAACATCATCTTGGTCACCATGAATCAAAAGCATTTTTGTTTTAGATTTTATTCTTTTAGAAATATTTTCTTTATCAATTATTTTTCCTGAAAATCCAACAATGCAATTAAATTTTTCTTCTGAAGTTAAACCTAAATTTACAGACATCATACAACCTTGGCTAAAGCCTGAGATGCAAATTTTAGAATTATTTAAATTATATTCTGATTTAATTTCATTAATAAAAAAATTTAATTTTTTCTCTGCTTTAATTGATTCTTCAAGAATATATACTGGATCATCTTTGTCTAAATCAAACCATTGAAACCCATTTGGATTAATTGGACATTTTTCGATGCCATCAGGACATATGAATATTGTTTCAGGTAAAAATCTTTTCCAATTTAATGTTACAGCGCTTATATCATTGCCATCTCCTCCATAACCATGAAGTAAA
Organism: uncultured Pelagibacteraceae bacterium; assembly: GCA_902588595.1. GTDB lineage: Bacteria > Pseudomonadota > Alphaproteobacteria > Pelagibacterales > Pelagibacteraceae > Pelagibacter. Next base: position 1,998 of record CACIPT010000032.1, read on the forward strand.
ATTACAGCATTTTTAATATTACTATTTTCTGGTTTTATGATTTTTGTATCTAAGCTAAATTTCATAAGTAAAAAAAATTTCAGTCATATTTTTGTAACCATTTTATAATTGTTTTATCGTCAAAATTAACAAATCCTATTACTCGAGCAAATTCTTCACCTTTCTTATTTATGAACACTGTAGTGGGCAATCCTCTTAATAAAAACTTATTTGCCAATTCTACATCTTTATCAAAATATATTTCTAAATTATTTATTTTTAATTTTTTATAAAAATTCTTTGATTTTCCAACATTATCTCTTCCAACATTAATGGGTATTATTTGTAAATTATTAAAAACTGGATTTGCTTGTAACCTATTTAAAGATGGCATTTCTTCTATACACGGAGCACACCATGTTGCCCAAAAATTTATAATAATTAGTGAATTTTTAAACTTATTTAGATTAACTGTTTCATTGTTTATGTTTTTAAAATTTATTTTTTCTAGTTTTATTGGATCCTTATGTACAACTAAATTCTTTAAATTTGGCTGCTGTATTGCATAAGATGAAGTTGATGATATTAGATATATAAAAATTAAAATAAATTTTAATGTTAATAATTTCATTCTAAAGGGTATAGTTACATAACATGGCACAAAATAAAAACAATAAAGCTATTTGGAATACAAGGATAAAGAAAGATACATCATTAATATTCAAAAAAGTTGGTAGTTCAATTGATGTAGATAAAAGGTTATTTAAAGAAGATATTCAAGGATCAATTGTTCATGTTGAAATGCTATTTAAACAAAAAATTATATCATTTAAAATTAAAAATAAAATAGTTTGGGGATTAAATAGAATAAGAAATGAAATTATAAAAAAAAAATTTAATTTTAATTCTAATCTTGAAGATATTCACATGAACATTGAAAATAGATTGTTTGAAATTGTTGGGGAAGATGCTGGATATATTCATACAGGAAGATCGAGAAACGACCAAGTAATTACTGATTTTAAAATCTGGTTAAGAAGTTCAACTAGAGAGATTATTAATCATTTAAATAATTTAGTAAAAATTATTATAAAAGATGCTGAAAAAAATGTTAAAACTGTAATGCCGGGCTTTACACATTTAAAAAATGCACAACCTATTTCATTTGCTCACTATTTGTTAGCTTACGTCGAAATGTTTAACAGAGACAAAAAAAGATTTAAAAATAATTTAGAAAATTTATCAGAAAATCCCTTGGGTGCTGCTGCACTGGCAGGAACAAGTTTTAATATTGACAGAAATTATACATCAAAAAAATTAAAATTTAAAAATCCTACAAATAATTCAATTGACACAGTTTCTGATAGAGATTTTGTTTTAGATTTTTTATATTCAGTATCAATTTGTTCTATACATATTTCAAGACTAGCAGAAGAATTTATTATATGGAATTCTGATGCCTTTAGATTAATCAAACTTAACGATAAAGTAGTTACTGGATCCTCTATAATGCCTCAAAAAAAAAATCCTGATCCATTAGAATATCTAAGAGGAAAAACAGGAAATAGTTTTGGTAACTTATTTTCAATGCTTACTATTTTAAAAGGATTGCCACTTTCTTATTTTAAAGACTTACAAGATGACAAAGAATTAGTATTTAATTCTTTTGATCAAATAAAAAATTCAATTTTAATACTTATAGAAATATTAAAAAATTTTACTCCAAATAAAAAAAGAATGTATGAATTAGCTAATATTGGTTACACAACATCAACAGATTTGGCAGACTATATTGTTAAATGCTATGGTTTTCCATTTAGAAAAGCATATCAAATAACTTCTAAAATTGTAAATTATGCAGAGTCTAAAAATATAAAATTAAATGAATTAACTTTAAAAGAATTAAAAAAAATAGAACCTAAGCTTAATGAAGATGTTTTAGAAGTATTTGATTTAGAAAATTCAATAAAATCAAAAAAATCATATGGTGGTACATCTTTTGAAAATGTTAAGAAGATGATAAAAAAGTATAAGAAAGAATCAAAATGATAAAAAAAATTTTTTTAATTGTTATTATTTTAGCCTTTGCTGTTTCGTGTGGAAAAAAAGCCGATCCAGAATATAAAGAAAGTAAATATAAATATATTAATCAAAAAAACATAGTTTAATGAAATATAAAAAAAGGCACTTCTGTATAGAAAATGTTAGTGCTGAAAGGATAGCAAAACAATTTGACACTCCTTCATATGTTTATTCTTATGATAAAATAAAAAATAATATTTATAATTTTAAAAAAAACTTTAAAACTATAAATCCCTTAATTTGTTTTTCAGTAAAGTCTAACTCTAATTTAAAAATCTTAAGTATAATTAATAAATTTGGATTAGGGGCTGATGTCGTCTCAAAAGGTGAACTTGTAAGGGCTTTAAAAGCTAAAATAAATCCAAAAAAAATTGTTTTTTCTGGTGTTGGCAAAACTATAGATGAGCTTAAATTTGCAGTAAGTAAAAAAATTTTATTAATAAATGCAGAATCTAAAAGTGAAATAATTGAAATTGAAAAAATTGCTAAA
>CACIPT010000033.1 GCA_902588595.1 uncultured Pelagibacteraceae bacterium
ATGGCTGTAATATTATTCCAGTTTATATTGAAAGACTTAAAAACTATCATTTTAAATTATATTTTTATAAACCAGTAAAATTTGATGATAATTTATCTCATCAACAAATAACTTTGGAACTCAATAAAATTTTAGAAAAAATGATTTTGAAAAATCCTGACCAATGGATTTGGTCGCATGATCGTTGGAAATAATTCAATTTTTATTGCTTAACTCTTCTCTTTTTTTTGTAGCCTCAACATGTGAAAAATAAGGTTCTTGGAGTTCAACATTCCAATAATTTAATTTATCAAGAAATATTTTCTTTCCAGAAATCGCACATATAACATGATCTCCTTCTTCAAGAATCTCAAAATTATTAGGTAAATATTTTACTCTAGCTAATTTATTTTTCATTATATAGAAATGTATTTATATATGATTATTTGTATCATAGGAAGTGGAGGTAGAGAACACGCCATATGTAAAACAATTTCTTTATCTTCAAAAATAAGAAAAATATATTGTGTGCCGGGTAACGCCGGAACTCAACTATTGGCTGAAAATATAGAATTAGATATTGATGATTTTGAAAAAGTTTTAAAATTTTTAATAAAAGCAAAAGTTGATTTGGTTATAGTTGGTCCTGAAAAACCATTGGTAAATGGTATTGTAGATTACTTAGAAAAAAATAATGTTAAAGTTTTTGGTCCTAGAAAAATACCTTCACAGTTAGAAGGCTCAAAAACTTTTACAAAAAATATTTGTAAAAAATATAACATACCAACAGCCAAATTTGGTATCTTTGAAAAAAAAGAAAATACTATAAATTTTTTAGAAAATTCAAAATTTCCAATAGTTATCAAAGCAGATGGTTTGGCTGCGGGAAAAGGGGTTTATATATCAAAAAATTTTTCTGAAGCAGAAGAAGCTGTTAATGAAATTTTTGGCGGAAAATTTGGAAAAGCAGAAAAAATATTAGTGGAAGAATTTTTAAATGGTGAAGAAATGAGCTTCTTTATTGTTTGTGATGGTAAAAATTTTAAATTATTTAAAACTGCTCAAGATCATAAAAGAGTTTTTGAGAGAGATGAGGGAAAAAATACTGGAGGAATGGGTGCTTATAGTCCTTCAGGATTAATAAATAAATCTTTGGAAAGTAAAATTATTGAAAAAATAATTTTGCCTACTTTAAAAGCAATAGAGGAAATGGGTGAAAAGTATAAAGGTTTTCTTTATGCTGGCCTAATGATATTGGACAATGAGCCTTTCTTGATAGAATATAATGTAAGAATGGGTGACCCCGAATGTCAAACAATCTTACCCCTTTTAAAAACTGACTTAATTGATGTTTTCAATGCATGCTGTGATGAAAATTTAGAAAGTTTAAATATAGAATGGAGAGAAGAAAAAAGCTTATGTATCGTATTATGCTCTAAAGGATATCCTGAAAAATTCACAAACAATATTAAGATAGACAATTTAAATAAATTGCAATTAAGTAATAATGATTTCATTTTTCATGCAGGAACAAAAGAAAAAGAAAATGAAATATTATCAAACGGAGGAAGAGTTTTAAATTTTGTTTCACTCTCAAGTTCATTTAAAAGTTCAAGAGAAAGGGCTATAAAGCTAATAAATCAATTGAATTGGAAAAATGGTTTTTTCAGAAAAGATATTGGTTTTAAAATAATAGATAAATGAGAATTATAGGTGGATCTTTCAAGGGTATCAAAATTTTTGAAGCTTTTGATAAAAATACTAGGCCTCTTAAAGATTTGGTCAAAGAATCTATTTTAAATATTCTTGAATATTCAAAAGATTCAAAAATAAATTTGAATAATTCATTAGTTCTTGATTTATTTTCGGGAACTGGATCTTTTGGTTTAGAATGTATTTCAAGAGGTGCTGCAAAAGTTTATTTCTTTGAAAATTATGATCAATCAATAGAAATTTTACATAAAAATATAATAAAATTGAAATGCGAAAATAAAGCAAGAGTATTTAATAAAGATGCTTTTACGTTTATTGAAAATGAAGAATTAAAAAATGAAAAATTAGATTTAATTTTTTTAGATCCACCTTACAAAGAAGAAAATGTAAAAATAATTTTAGAAAATATAGCTAAATTTAAACTATTAAAAGAAACTGGTTTAATTGTATTACACCGTCACAAAAAATCAAAAGATGATATTAGCAATAAATTTACAATTAAAAGATCCGTTAGGTATGGAATTTCAAAAATAATATTTTTAAAAATTAATTAAATAATATTTTTTTAGTTTCTTTTTTAATTAGTTCAACTGATGGTTGATCAAACGGATTTACCTTTAATGCTCTTCCTAGCAAAATTGTTTCCAAAATAAAAAAACAAAATAGTTCTCCCAGAGCTTCTTCATTTCTTCTTTTTATCTCAAAGGATCTGAAGTGTAATTTTTTCTTACAGAAAACTTTTTCAGTTGCATTTTTCTGTGCATAAATAATTTTAGAAAAAGATTTGTTTCTAAGATAATTATGAGTCTTTTGAAGTAATTTATTATTTATCTTTTCAGATTTTATATTTTGAATGGAAAAAAAAGTAAAAAAATTATTTTTTGGTCCATCTAAATATAATTGTAATAAGCTATGATTATCGCTTGGCATATTAGATATAACTGGAAGTATACCTTTAGATTTTTTTCCTAAGCTTTCAGCAACTAATTGCTGGTACCATTTAAACAAGTTTTCTGACTTCTCATCATAATTTAAAATTATTGAATTAAATTTTTTTTCTTTAACAAATTTTAAAATTGCACTAACATTTTTTATTAATTCATTTAAAAAATTTTTATTATTTATTAAGTAATTTAATCTTTTAAATTTTTTTTCATTGAGCCCCATAATTTCTGCAGGCAGCATACCCACCTCAGATAAAACTGAATATCGACCTCCAATATAATTTTTATGCTCAATAATTTCTGCTTTTAAATCGATGGCAAGGTTTCTTAAATAGTTTTTTTTATTTTCAGTAATAAAAATATTCTTATTACCATTTATTAATACATTTGAGTTTACGATTGTTTCAAGAGTATTTCCAGATTTAGATATAATAATATTGGTTGCTTTTATTTTTTTATCATAATTATTTAATTTTGGATTTAAATTATTAATAAATATAAATTTTTTTTTTATTTTATGATTTAAAAATTGATATATTGCCTTCGCACCTAAAATTGATCCTCCCATTCCAATTAATCTAAAATTTTTATTTTTATTAATTTTTCTTATTTGTTCTTTTGTATAGTTATATTTGTAATTCAGTTTTAAAGATTCAAAAAGTTTAATTTTTTTAAACCATTTTTCATTTTTAAAATTTTTAAAATTTTTAAAATTTGAAATATTAAAATTTTTAAATTTAATATTAGTGGTTAGCATGTTTAATTATTTATTTTTTCTAATATTGCTTCTTGTATTTTGCTTTCAGTTTCCGAATCCAGCGATGAAGTAGCTTCGTCTAAAAGAATAATTTTACTTTTTTTAAGCATAGCTCGTGCGATTGAGAGTCTTTGCTTTTCTCCACCTGATAGCCTTATGCCATTTTCACCTATTAGAGTTTCATATTTCTGTGGAAGCTTTAAAATAAACTCTTCACTAAATGATAATTTTGCTGCTTGATAAATCTCGTCATCAGATGCATCTAAATTTGCATAAGCAATATTGTTTCTAATTGTGTCATCAAATAGCGTAATATCTTGAGTTACTAGAGAAATACTTGATCTTAAGGACGATATAGAGCTTTCATAAATTGATTGCTTATCAATTGTAATATCTCCTTTAATTGGATCATAAAACCTTGGGATCAAATTTAATATTGATGATTTACCCGCACCACTGTGTCCTACAAGAGATGTCATTTCTCCACCACGAATATTCATATCAATTGATTTTAAAACCTCTCTTTCCTCGCTATCGTATCGAAAAAATATATTTTCAAATTTTATATTTCCATTACTTACATTTAATTCTTTACTATTTTCTTTTTCTATAATTTTATTTTCAATATTAATAATTGGTAAAACTCTTTTGGCTGCTTCAATGCCTTGGTTAATACCCATATTTACAGTTGCTAAAGATCTTACCGGTTGATAAGCCAACATCATAGCAGCAAGAAAAGAAAAAAAGTTATTTATATCCAGTTCTTGGTTTGCAATTAATTTTCCTGAATAGAATATAAGGCCAGCAATCATAAAACCTGTAAGAGTTTCCATTATTGGAGAGGCTCTAACTAAAACAGATTCAATTTTAATTACTTTTTCTTTAAGATCATTAATAAATTTTTCTGTTCTTGAATATTCATAATTTTCTTTTTGAAAAATTTTAATTATTTTATGATTTTTAAAAATTTCTAATAAATAAGATGTTAACGCACCCGTTCTATTGGCAGCTTCAATTGTTACTTTTCCTA
>CACIPT010000034.1 GCA_902588595.1 uncultured Pelagibacteraceae bacterium
AAATATCCTGGTTGCTTATATTCAACTTCTATTTCAGATGAGCTATATGATAAAATTTCAGGATAGTCTCCGTATTCATCAAATCCATATTCTCCATATGTATCAAGATAAAATTCTTCAGCTCTAAAACTTGCTTCATCACTCCATATAAATCTTCCATTGTTTTCATCAAATTTTTGATCTCCTGTGCAAATAAAAGATCTAAAGGATAATTTTCTTTTTCCATACTTTGGAAGTTGCATTACTGAATAAGGAAAAGCTATCTCATCAGAATTTTCTTCCCAAGGCTCCAATCTTTTTGACTGAACAAGAATGCTGTTTCCTTCTGACCAAGAAAAATTCTCAGTTTTAATAACATGACAGTTATTAGAAAAATATTGGCTCGTTTCACCAGTGGTATCTTGAATTTCATAATATTTGTCACTGTCTAGGTCAGTTACATCATAAACATATATTTTTAGATAAATTTTATTAACTGGTCCATCTCCAATATCTTTAACTGAAACTTCTAGTTTTTCTATCATATTATTGTCTGGCAAGTTATTTAATTTAACAACAAATGAGTCCTTGCCATTTATTTTCTTTTTTTTAATGCTTGTTGAAATATAAATTTTTTTGTTATCTTGGTATTCATCGTCATATTCATTCTCAATAGGGGCATCTTGAAGATCCATAGATTCTATTTCTTCTATTCTTTTATGTGTAAAATCAGGATATTCTAAGAAAAAACTTTTACACCAATCCTCTACGGCAAGCTTTATTTTTGCCTTATTAAATTTATATTTATCTTCAAACCAGTGTGTAAGTAAATCAGTTATACTTTCAAACCCAAGACACCAATCACTAATTAGTTCAGCGCGTTTTTCTTCTAATTTATTTTTTTTCTTTGATTGATATTTAATATTTAATTTCTTTTTTTTATCAATAATTAAATTGAAAAAATAATTTTTTGTAGCTTCAGAAATCTTATCAATAAATAATTCTTTTTTTTTATCTTTAACAGAAATCAATTTTTGAAAATTTTCAATATTTTCAGCAACTTTCTTATTCCAATCACCACCAATTGTTTTTCCAGTTAAAATAAATGAATAGCAACATTCATTTTTTAAACTTATAGATTTTAATTTTTCAATTATCTTAGGATTAAAAATTAAGCTAAAAAAATTAAGCTTATAATTAATATCTTTATATTCAGGTTTTACTAATTTATTAATTAACTTAGCATCTTTATTTTTCCACTTTCTAATTAAATCAGCTGAGTCAGAAAATCTTTCAGCAATATTTTCTAATTTTAAAATTTCATCTCTTCTTTTCATCCAATCTTTGTGGTTTTGTCCGTAATCGCATTCTTCCCATTCCCTAAACATCAAACTTCCTACTTTTTTTTGATAAAAGTTTTTACACGTTTTTTTATTAATTTTTACAGCATCTTTAAAACTAATTAATTTTATTTTTATAATTTTTGGTTTTGGTTGGTTTTGCCTTTGAACTTTATATTCAATAATATCTCCAACTTTATATTTAGTTCTCTCTTTATTAAAATCATTCAATGATGAAATTTTTTCTGAGTTAATTGATATAAGTTCATCGCCAACTTCTAATTCATTGTCAAATGTATATTCAACACCATATTTTTTAATTTTTATTAATTTGTTAATCTCTTCAACTTGCAAAGACCATGAAACACAATTTTTTTTATAATTATCAAATGAAATAGTTTTTATATTTACTTTTTCAATTTTATTTTTTCTCTCTAAAAAAACCTCATCTCCCCAATTTAATTTATTTATTTCATTATATAAATTGTCTCCTGTTTTAACTTGAATGCTATTAACTGACTTAATTAAATCACCAATAAAAAATTTATTTTCAGATATACTTCCTGCTTGAACAAACACTATTAGAGGTTTTGATTTGTGGCTATCTTCCTCTTTATAATCAAATTCTATGTTGAAACGAACTTTATGCTTTAATCTTTGAGTATCTTTCATTTTTTCTTTTTAATAATCACAAAAATTATTCAATCACGATATGTTCTATTGCTTCATAGTTTTTTCTTAAATCTTCAGCAGATTCCGGTCTCAAAGATACCTCATATTTTTTTTTTGAAGATTCATCTTGAAACGTACAGTGAAGTTTTCCTGATGTATCATATTTGTAAGTTACATCTATGGGGCGTCCTTTAGGTTTTTTATCAGGAAATTTAAGCTCTCCTTCATGTATGATATTTACAAATTCTCGGTTTTTTTCCCTTCCTTCGCTTTGTGTAATTTCAATGGAAATTGCTTCTTGATCATCATAAAGAGTTACTATTCTTTTAGTTTGAGTTGCTGGTAAGGGAGTGTCTCGATCGATTAAAATTAAATTCGCTGTGATTTTTCTATTTAGCACTGGATCATCCTCTTGAATTAAAGTTCCTAAATAAAAATTACAAACATCTTGAAGCTGAACGTTTTGAATGGCTTGTTTTTGAGCTTCATTTAAACTTTTTTTAGATTGTAATCCAGCATAGATAGCAGCACCTGCCGCAACAGCCTCATCAACATTCACACCCTTTAGAGGGGGTTTCTTCATAACCTTTTCTATTGTTTTTGTTACAATTGGAATTCTTGTTGAGCCACCAACAAGAAGAGTATGACTAACATTTTCTGGTTTAAGACCACTACCATCTAGAGCTTCTTCCATTAACATTTTAAGTTTTTCTATATGTGTTGAGATTGATTGTTCAAATTCAGATCTTGATATTTCAATTTTTTTTGGGCCAGCTGGACCCTCAATTACCTCGGCATGATTTTCTCTAACTGAAAGGGCTCTTTTAATTTGTTCAGCTATTTCCATATAAGCTGGCTTTTTATTTTTCAAATCTAATTCTTGTTTGGTAGTGCTTTTATATTTTTTATTAATTATGTTTACTAATTCCTTATCAAAATCTTTTCCCCCAAGCCATTTATCACCTCTACTTGTTATAACTTCGACTTTTTGTCCCTGAACATCACAAACGGTTACATCAAAAGTACCCCCTCCAAGATCAAATACTAAAATTTTTCCCGTGATTTTTTTTACATTTGGAAGACTTGCATAATAACAAGCAGCAGCCGTAGGTTCATTTATTAAGCTAACAACTTCTATGCCAGCCATTTTAGCTGCATCTAAAGTTGCAACTCTAGCTTTTTCTGCAAATAATGCCGGAACAGTTATTACAGCTTTTTTTACATCAGATGTGTATGATTTTAATTTAGACAATATAAAAGATGAAATCTGAGCAGGAGAATAAGAATTTTTATTTTCATCATCTTTATCAAGCCATTCTCCACTCTCTATTGAATAGATAGAATCATTTTCCATTTGTCTTTTAGTTTCAGTAACAACATTTTTTGGAGTAGCAGCTAAAGCATCTAATGCTTTATCTCCAACTATTACATTTTCGTCTTTAATATAAACTGCACTAGCGGTAATTTTTTTATTGCTATCTGTGGATGCTAAAACTTCAGGATTTCCAAGGTCATCAAGCTGTGCAATAGCACTATAAGTTGTTCCTAAATCTATTCCAATAATTTTACTCATTTAATTTTCTAACTCATAAACTTGAACTTCAGAATTTTTTAATACTATAAATTCATTTTCCTTTGCCTGCAATCTATAACCTGGTTTTATTACACTTGATATTAAATTAACTTTATTCTTATCTTTTGTTTTTTTTGTTTCAATGGTTGGAGAACATCCATTTATTTCTAAAATATTTTTATTTATTTCAGGACTAAACTTCTCAACACCAGAATTTGTTAAAACAATATCCAATTTATCATGAATAGCAGTAATATAGTTTTTTGTTTTTTCATCTAGGTTATTTGAACTAGAACTAAACTTGTTAATAAAATCAAGTATATCTATTAGGCTTATAAACAATCCTTTCTGTTTTAATAGTTCTCCGCCTTCTTTATATTTATTTAATTCTTTTGTTTTTTCATCTATTACTTTTTTGTAAGTTTCTAATAAATCATTTATACCTAATACATTTTTATTTAAAATTTCGAGGTTACTTCCTGTTTCTTCATTCAAATCATCTATTTCATTAGAAATATTAGAATAATTCTTTTTTGACCAAAAAGTTAACCAGGCAGCACAAAGTAAGACAATGAAAACAATTCCAACTAAAATTATTAAATTATTATCCATTTTATTTTTACAAAAAAAATACTAACCTAATATTTTAATAAATTATATGATTATTTCAGGAATAGATAAAAGTAATAATTTAAAAGTTTTAAAAAATAATACAGATATTAAAGATCTTGAAATTAAGAATTTATCTCTTG
>CACIPT010000035.1 GCA_902588595.1 uncultured Pelagibacteraceae bacterium
TTGGCTCAGGATCTCTCCAAGCTCTTTGCCAATTTTCATGATAGGTAAAAGCATTCTTAATTAGAGAAAATATAGAATATTTGTTTTTCATAATTTGGACGAAAATACTTGATTAATATTGAATATTCAATGATTTCAAGTTACACAGTAGTCAACGGAAAGGTGGGTGAGCTGGTTTAAACCAACGGGTTGCTAACTCGTCGTGCGTCGAAAGATGTACCGAGGGTTCGAATCCCTCCCTTTCCGCCATTAATAGAGTGGATCATTTTTGAAAAAATCTTTCAATTTTATTGGTTTTTGTTCAAGTATGTATCTGTAAACATTATAATTTTCTAAAACTCTCTGAACATAATTTCTAGTTTCTTTAAACTTAATTAATTCAATCCAATCAACATAATCAATTTTACCTTTTTGCGGATTATTATTTATTTTTTTCCAATATCTAACTCTTTTTGGTCCAGCATTATAAGCTGCGATGGCAAAGGGATATGAACCTTCGTATTCAAGTATTAGTCCAGCTATATAATGAGAACCAAGGTTTACATTATATTCAGGATCTGTAGTTAGTCTTGATTTTGAATATGGTAATTTAGCTTGTTTTGCTACAACTCTTGCAGTGTAGGTCATTAATTGCATTAATCCTTTGGCACCAGCACGGCTATAAGCACTTGTGTCAAATTCACTTTCTTGTCTGATTATAGATAATATAAATGCAGATTCAGGAATTTTTCTGCCATTTATAATTTTTGGAGTACTTATAACTGGATAATTATATTTATTATGGAATCTTTTCTCATATGACGCGATTTTTGCAATTTGAATCGCAAAATCAAATCTTGATATATCAGTGGCTAATTTTGCAGACAAAACCTCACTACCTAATAAAACATTATCATTTGCTAGGCCTCTTAATAAATGTTTTGTATATTTGTCTTTATTTAGTTCATCTAATAAATGCACTACTTTAACTAAGTTTTTTTTATAAAACTTTTCTGCATAATTTTTATCAACTTCCATAAGTTCATTTAGTTCTATTTCTTTATTTGGGTTAATTTTCAAGTGTGCAAGTTGACCGTAATATGTTGTTAAATATTTCGATGCTTCACCATAAAACTCATTAGCTAATTCTTTTTTTCCAATTTTTTCATAAGTTCTTGCTAACCAATAAGCACCTCTAGATAAACTTATTGGATAACCAACATTATTATAGAAATTTGTAAAATGATTTTCCGCTAAAATAGGATCTTTTAAAAAACTTAATGCTATCCATCCACTCATCCATTCAGCTTCAGCGTACTCTGGACCTTCTGTTAAAGCGTGATTACTTACAATTTTATATGCAGTTTCATATTTTTTTTTGTAAATTAAAGATCTTCCAATTATTCCTCTTTCTACCCACCACTTATCGGGTCTTACCATATACTCTTTTGTATTTTTAATTTTTTGTAATATTTCAAGTGATCCATCAACTCTTCCTCTTTTTCTCCTCCATTTTAAACGATCATAATTTAAACCAGGATCATTTTTAAGTTTTTGAGGAACTTTGCTAATTGCTGTATCAACACCATAAGATTTACTCATAAGCAGTTGCCTTGCCGTATAAAGTAATTGATAATCTTTAGGCAAATATCTGAGCATTCTTTTTAAATCCCAGTATTTATTTTCATAGGCCAAATAATCAGCTCTTTTAATGTAATCACTGGAATTTAAAATCTTTTTGAATTTTTTTCTAAAAAATTTCATATCATTTCTACTTAAATCAGCAGTAATCCATCCTTCTTTAATTAGATTATTTCCTTGTATTAATTTTCCTTTAAGCAAGTATGCTTGACCTAAAACAATTTTTCCAAAACCACTTAATGGCGGGTGTTTTTTAAACCAATCAATAATGAAATTTGCAGACAAATCTTTTGCAGACATCTTATGCTCACCTAAATATTTAATTCTATTTATTCTTGGATATTTAGGATGTAATTCAATAAATCTTTTGTATTCATAAAAAGGCAATTGATTTCCAGTTGTTAAAAGATGTTTCCATCTTATAAAATCATATATTGATTTATCCCGAGCTTTTTTTGCAGTTTTTTCAGCGGAAGACCATTTTTTTTGCTCCATTAATTTTATAGATGTTTTTGCAATTTGATAATCTTTTTTTGAATAATATTTAGATTTTTTTGCTCTAACCGATTTTTCTGTTTTAACAAAAAGAGGTTTACTTCTTGGGATAATTTCACCGTTTACAATTAATTTTTTTACTTTTTTTGGTTCAATCTTTTCTACTTTAGGAGTGGGTTTTTTTAATGGAATTAGATAATTTGCAATTTTTTTTGATTTTTGCTCTTTATTTAAAATTGGTTTTTTTTCTGGTAGAATAATTTTTTCATTAGCATAGACAAAATTATTATTCAAAAATAAGATAAAAAATATTATTAGCAATTTTAAGAGCTTTTTTTTCATAATAAATTTAATGAATCGTTAGCAATTTATGTTATAAGATCTCATGTTTAAAGGTTCAAATGTAGCACTTATAACACCATTCAAAGATAATAATCTAGATGAAGAAAATTATATTAAATTAATAAATTTTCATTTAGAAAATAATACTAATGGCCTAGTTCCTGCAGGAACAACTGGTGAATCACCAACTTTAACCCATAAAGAGCATGAAAAAGTAATTGAAATTTGTATAAAGGAAACAAAAGGAAAGATACCGGTAATTGCAGGCACCGGATCTAATTCAACAGAAGAAGCTGTTGCATTAACAAAACATGCTGAAAAGGCTGGAGCTGATGGTGCCCTAGTTGTCACACCTTACTATAATAAACCAACTCAAGAAGGTTTATATCATCATTACAAAGCTATAAATGACAATACAAGTCTTCCGATTATAATTTATAATATTCCAAGTAGATGTGTAATTGATATGTCAGTTGACACAATGGCAAGATTGTTTGAACTAAAAAACATTGCTGGTGTTAAAGATGCAACAGGTGATTTGAATAGGCTTGATCAAACAATAAAGAAATTAGGACCTGAATTTATACAGCTTACTGGAGAAGATGGACTTGCATTTGAATTTAATAAAAGAGGTGGTGTAGGAATTATTTCTGTTACAGCTAATATTGCACCCAAATTATGTTCAGATATGCAAAAATATTCAAAATCAAAATCTGATAATGAAATAAAAGAGGCAGAAAGAATAGATCAAATTCTACAACCTTTACACAAATCTTTGTTTATCGAGAGTAACCCAGCACCAGTTAAATATGCAGCTAAAATTTTAGGATTATGTGATGATGAAATTAGACTTCCATTAGTTAAAATTAAAAAAGAAACACAAGAAGAAGTTAAAAAAGCTTTATCATCAGCTAAAATTATTAGTTAATGAAAAAAAAAACCAATCCTGGTTTAAAAATTATTTGTTTAAATCGAAAAGCAAGTTTTAATTATTTTTTTCATGAATTAATTGAAGCAGGAATAGTTTTAAAAGGCTCTGAAATTAAATCTATTAGAGACGGAAAAGTTAATATTGCAGATTCCTATGCTATAGAAAAAAGTGGTGAAATTTATTTAATAAATTCTCATATTTCTTCATATAAACAAGCTAGTTATTCTAACCATAATCCCACTAGTGAAAGAAAACTTTTATTTAGCAGAAGAGAAATCAATAAACTTGCTGGAAAAATAAACGCTGAAGGATATACGCTAGTTCCAACAAAAATGTATTTTAAAAAAGGTAAAGCTAAACTTGAAATTGCAATAGCAAAAGGAAAAAAACAATATGACAAAAGACAAACCAAAAAAAATAGAGATTGGAATCGTGACAAAGCAAGATATTTCAGAAAATCTAGTTAATGTAGCTTACTTAGGTATAGGGTCTAACTTAGGTAGCAAAAAAAACAATCTCGAAAAAGCCAAATATCTTTTAGGAGCAAACTCAATTAAAATTTTAAAAAGCTCTCATATTTATGAAACATTTTCTTGGCCTAATAAAAAAAATCCAAAATTTTATAATATTGTAGTTAAAATTATTACTAAATTATCACCTGAAAAATTATTTTTTATTATTAAAAATATAGAAA
>CACIPT010000036.1 GCA_902588595.1 uncultured Pelagibacteraceae bacterium
AAAACCAATAATTGCTAAGAACAATCCAATTCCAGCTCCAATTCCTAATTTTAAACTTTTTGGAATTGAGTTTATTAACCAAGCTCTTATAGGTGTTAATGAAATTATTAAGAAGACTACACCTGCAACCAAAACAGCACCAAGTGCTTCAGCTGGCGTATATTTCATTCCTAAACAAACACCATAGGCGATAAATGCATTTATCCCCATTCCTGGTGCAAGTCCAACGGGCCAAGTTTTAGCGTAAAATGCACAAATAAAACAAGCTAATGCAGTTGCAAGAGCTGTTGCTGTGAAAACACCACCAAAATCAAAACCACCGTCGGCAAGTATGACAGGATTTAAAAACATGATGTATGCCATTGTCAAAAAGGTCGACACTCCTGCAATGACTTCAGTTTTAAAATCTGTCCTATGTTTTTTATAGTTAAAGTAGTTATCTAACATTAGACCTCCATTTTTTTCGTACATTATTTGATTTTATTTAAAAAATCTTACTGTAAGTCAGAAAAAATGCTTAATTTTGTTACTAATTTGTGAATTTTTACAACTTAAAAGTTAATCTTTTGACACAATTCACTGATATGCTTTGTTATTATGAAATTAAGATTCGTAATAATTTTATTTTCGATTTTATTACTTTCATCAGGTTGCCAAACAATAAAAAAAAAATCTGATGAGGTTGCAGAAAAAGAAAATGAAAGATTTGGTCAGTTTGTTGGAAGGCAAGTTAACGAACTGAGGTTGGAATTGGGAGCTCCCACAGAAGATTTTGTAAATGAATTAGGAAACGAAACTTTAGTTTACAAAACAAAAAAATATGGAATTCCTTGTGAAAGAAAATTTGAAATAAATGCTACAGGAACAATTGTAGGATTTACTTCAAGCGGATGCATCTAAATAACTTAATGTTCATTTAGAGTTAAATTTTTCCCAATAAATAAAGAAATATTAAACAAAAGATTAATTTGTTTTACAATTGTGAATAATAAATATACCCTTTTTTAATAAATTTTAGAGGAGGATAATATGGCTAGAAAAAGAGCTTCAAAAAGAACTTCAAGTTCAGGAGCTACTAACAAAAAATTACCACTGAATCAGTCAATACCTTTAGGTATCCAGCACGTGTTTGCAATGTTTGCTGGAAATATAACGGTTCCGCTGATTGTTGCGGGTGTTTTTGGAGTAACAACTGGAGAAAAGATTTTCTTAATTCAAATGGCATTGTTTGCTGCAGGAGTAGCAACAATAATACAAACGGTAGGTTATAAAGATATAGGTTCAAGGCTACCAATAATACAAGGTACAAGTTTTGCCTTCATTCCAATAATGTTACCTTTTAAAGCTTTTGGTTTAGGAGCAATATTCACAGCTGCATTTATAGGAGGAATTTTTCAAATATGGATTGGAAAAATGTTAAAACCAATTCGTCATATGTTTCCTCCATTAGTTACAGGAATAGTTGTGTTAATGATTGGAATTAGTTTGCTTAAAGTTGGATTTAAATATGCTGGTGGTGGTGTGTGGTTAATGAATAACAAACCGGAAATTTTTGCCAATTGGCATCATTTAACTATTGCTGGAACTGTTCTAATAGTTGCGCTTTTAACAAACTTAAGAGGAAAAGGAATGGTATCTGCAGCTTCAATTCTAATTGGAATAGTTGCTGGGTTTATAGTTGCAGCTCTATTTGGAGAAGTCAGATGGGCAAAAATCGCTGCTGCTGGTTGGTTTGCATTCCCAATGCCTTTACAATATGGAATAGACTTTGTTTGGGGCGCTGTAATATTAATGCTATTTATGTCTATAGTAACAACAATTGAAACTATAGGAGACATTAGTGCTACAACAATGGGCGGAGCAAATAGAGAAGCTACTAACAAAGAACTTTCAGGTGGTATAATGGCTGATGGAGTTGGAACAGCTTTTGCATCAATTTTTAATGCTATGCCAAATACTTCTTATTCTCAAAATGCGGGTTTAGTTGCATTCACTGGGGTAATTAGCAGGCATGTTGGTACAGTTGCTGGTGTTATTTTAATTTTATTAGGTTTGTTTCCAAAACTTGGTGGAGTTATTGCAGCAATGCCAGATTCAGTAATTGGCGGTGCCGCTATTATCATGTTCGGATTAATTGCTGGAGCAGGAATAAAACTAATTTCCAAATCAGAAATGAGCCAAAGAAATATTTTAATATTGTCTTTATCTCTTTCTTTTGGAATTGGATTATATGCATTTCCAGAGTTTGTCGCTCATGTACCAGATCTTGGAATTAAATTAGGATTATTATTAACAACGGGTTTAATACCTGCTGGACTATTGGCATTTATATTAAATGCTACATTGCCTAATAAAAAATAAATTATTTTAAAACTTGTGGGGAGAAATCCCCACAAGCAAGGTTTAGCACTTATTTAATTTCAATAAGTTTTTTCTTTTTGTACTCTGGCACAATTTTTTCACAAGCTATTGTCAAAAGACCATCTTTTAGCTCTGCACCACCTACTTTTACATCATCTGCAATTGTAAATGATTTAGCAAATTGTCTTTGAGAAATGCCCTTATGAAGAATTTTACCATCTTCATTTTTATCTTCAGACTTATTAACTTCTTTTGTTCTTATAGTTAATAAATTGTCTTCAAACTCAACTTCAACATCATTTTTGTTAAAACCAGCAAGAGCAACCTCTATTGAGTAGTTGTCTTTTCCAGTTTTTCTTATGTTGTATGGCGGATAGTTTGATTGCATGCTCAAACCTCCATTTCCCAACATACTTTCGAATTGGTCAAACATATCGTCAAAACCAACTGAAAAAGGTCTTAATGAGTTGAATATAGATAGATCCTTACTTGTCATATATCCTCCTTTGTTAGCAAGGTTATTTAATGCAAGCCCCATTAGGCGACTTACAAGGTTTATATGGGAACTAATTCTATATTTTCAAGAAATTTGATTTGAAATTTTTAATGCAAAAGCATAATCAAGAGCAATTTCTTCTATAGCACCGTCTCTTCCAGATTTTCCACCATGACCAGCATTCATTTCAGTTTTTAATAATAATAAATTATTGTCAGTTTTATAGTCTCTTAGTTTTGCAGTAAATTTTGTCGGTTCGTCAAATAAAACTCTATTATCACTTAAACTAGTTGTGATTAACATGTGAGGATAATCCATTTTTTTTATGTTGTTATAAGGCGCATAGGAATAAATATAATCAAAGTGTTCTTTGTTATCTTTAGCATTTCCAAATTCATCAAATTCTCCTACTGTTAGAGGTAAAGAATGATCAAGATTGGTAGTAAGTGAATCAACAAATGGTACAGCCATAATTATTCCTAAAAATAATTCAGGAGCTTGATTAACTGCTACTCCCATCAATAGTCCACCAGCAGAACCTCCCATTCCAATTATTTTTTGCTTCGAAGTGTATTTTTTTTCAATTAAATATTTACCAACAGCAATATAGTCTTCAAATGTATTTTTTTTATTAAGAATCTTTCCTTCTTTCCACCACTTCATTCCTCTTTCCATTCCACCTCTAATGTGAGCTGTTACCCAAATAATATCTCTATCAATTAGACTTAATCTTGTTGATGAAAACCCTGGAGACATAGAATTGCCGTAAGATCCATATCCATACAATAATAGGTTTGCAGATCCATCTATTTTAGTTTTTTTGTGCCTTGTAATAGTTATTGGAACCATTCTTCCATCGTGAGAAGGGCATTCTAATCTTTCTACAATATAATCATTAGGTTTATGACCTGAAGGAATTTCTTGTTCTTTTACCAACTTCCTATCTTTAGTTTTTAAATTGTATAAGTATGTTCTTCCAGGTGTTTTAGGAGATGAATAGGATAAATATACGAGATCAGTATTTTTATCTTTTTGAATTAAAGATACGCCTGGAACAATAACTTTTTCATCAGAAAAAATTAACTCTTCTTCTTTATTTGTATTTTTATTTTTAACAAATAGTTTACCAAGAGCATTTGATGTTTCTGATCTTATAACCCAGTCGTTTAAAAAAACTAAACCACC
>CACIPT010000037.1 GCA_902588595.1 uncultured Pelagibacteraceae bacterium
AAAATAATAGAGGTTTTTCTCCTTATAAAAAACTTAAACTTTCAGTTTTTATAAATAATAAAAACGAGCTTGAAAAAAAAATTAGAGGTTATTTTAATAATAAAAAAGAAATTTTAAAAGAAAAAAATATGGTTTTGAATAATTACAAAAAATTAATTAATAAAAAAAATAGTATAAAAAGTACCGTTAACTTTATAAAAAGTAAATTAAATTCATGAGAATTGCTGTTATTTGTGGAGATCACCCAAGGAATTGCCTTATAGTAAAATCTCTTTTACACAACCCAAAGATAAATTTAATTCAAATAATATTATTCAAAAGGGATAAATTAATTCCAAAGAGTCCAAAAAATTTATCTAATAATTTAAAAAAACTTTGGAAATTGCATTTTAAAAAAAGAAATTTAGCAGAATCCAAACATTTTAAGTTTGGTGTAAAAGATTTCCCAAAAGATATAAACATAATAGAGATAAAAAAATCCAGTGATCTTGATAATTCTAAATTTTTAAATAGAATAAAAAAATTAAACTTAGATGCATGTTTTATAAGTTCTGCACCAATATTAAGCAAAAAAGCTTTAAAATTTTTTCCAGCTTATACAATTAATCTTCATTTAGGATTAATTCCAGAATACAAAGGATCTATAACAATGTTTTGGCCTTTTTATTTTTTAGAGCCATCTATGGCGGGCACCACTTATCATATAATAGATAAATATGTAGATACAGGTGAAATTATACATAACAATGTTCCCAAGCTAGAATTTGGTGATGGTATTCACGATGTTTCATGTAAAGCAGTTATTGCAGCTAACAATGATATAGATTTAGTAATTGATTTTATTCAAAGAAGATTAAAAAAAAAAATAAAGCCAAAAAAAAATAAAAATTTAAGATTTAAGGGAAAATTATTTTTGGCTTCAGATTGGAAACCAGAGATGCTTGAGCCAATATACGATTTTTATAAGGATAAAATAGTTGATTTATATTTAAAAGGAAAAATTATTTGTAAAAAACCAATTCTAAAGAAATTAAAAAAATAATCTTTTTGTGTATTTCATAAAATATGTTTATTTTTATTTTAAAAAGTTTTAATTTTATAGTAAATATTTTTTCTAAATAAATTTCTATTTTTAGTAAATTCTTCTAATTTTGTCATAAGATTATCAATTTCGTTGATATTATTTTGAGTTCTTTTTGCTAGCAAGAAATGAATTTGCTGCTGTAACCATGAGGTATCACTTTTAATAATTGTCCATCTTTTATCATAGGGGAACTTATGAAAATAAAAATTATATTTATTATCAGCACTAAAATATCTATTAACATTTAAAAAATATCCATCTATCTTTATATTTTCTTGAATATATTTAAAATATTTATTTATAGAAATGACATCCATTTCCATCATTGATCTTAAATTAATACAAAAATTAAAAGGTATATTTTTATTAAGTGACCAAGGTGGCAAAATTACAAAATCATAATCTTGTACTTTTATTTCTTCATTATTTTTATATTCTTCATAAAGCAAGAATTTTTTATTAGGGAAATGTGATTTCAAATAATAACTGGATATCAAGTTTATTTCTGGAAGATCAATTAAAACATATGTACAATTTTTATTATTTGCTATAATCCTTGCTAATCCACCATAACCACCTCCTATTTCTAGAATTATATTTTTTTTATTTAAAATATATTTTTCTATTTCTAAGTAAAAGTTTATTAAAAAAATATCGTTATATGAAATAATTTTTCCTTGATAAGAGTAATGATTTTGTGAGTTTCCTATATTATTATTTTCATTTGCAAACAGCTTTAGGATTTTGTTTTTTTCATATTTATTACACAAATATAAAAAATTTTCTTTTATTGTTTGTGCCTTAAACAAACGTGAATTATCAATACCATTAGACAGATTATTTGAAAAAAAATTTTTAAGTTTTTCTGAATTTATATCTTTGAAAGAGTTACTTATAACTTGATTCCAAATTTTGGATTTATTAAAACTCTCATAATCTTTCATTTGTAATTCATAGTTTTTGAATAAATCTTGCATATTTTTATATATTTTTTTATTGATTAATTTATTATTAATTTAAGCATGAAAAAAACAAAATTGATAGATCAAAAAATTATTAAGTTGTATTTACGAAAACTATATCCAATTTGTCGAAGTATAACTGGAGATGGTTTTAGAAAAAGTCTTCAAATTTTAGGCAACAAAATTGATTTAAAGATATTTAAGTTTAAAACTGGATCAAAAGTTTTAGATTGGATAATACCAAAAGAGTGGAATATTGTAGATGGTTATATTTTAAATACTTCAGGAAAAAAAATTGCTGATTTTAAAAAACATAGTTTACATATCGTAAATTATTCAGAGCCAGTTAATAAAATAATTAATTTAAATGATTTAAAAAAAAGATTATTTTATTTAAGAGATCTTCCTAATGCAATCCCATATGTTACAACATATTATAAAAAGTTTTGGGGATTTTGTTTAAGTTATAAAGAATACTTGAAATTAAAAAAAGGAAATTACAAAGTATATATTAAATCGAGTTTAAAGAATGGATACCTAGAATATTCAGATACGATATTAAACGGGAAATCAAAAAAGCAAGTTTTACTCTCCACTTATCTTTGCCATCCTCAAATGGCAAATCATGAGTTATCGGGTCCTTTAGCAATGATGGTTATATACGATTATTTAAAAAAAACAGGACCTCATTTTTATTCATATAGATTTTTAATTTGTCCAGAAAATATTGGTTCAGCAGCTTTTTTACACAAAAATAAAAAAGATATAAAAAATAAAATTCTAGCTGGATATGTATTAAATTTTTTAGCTAATGGAAAAAAATTTACTTACAAAAAATCAAGAAAAGGAAATTCTATCTCTGATAAAGCAGCAATAAATGTTATAAAACATAATATAAAAAATCATGCAATTAATGATTTTACCCCAGAAGGAGCTGACGAGAGACAATTTTGTAGCCCAGGTTTTAATTTGCCAATAGGTGTTATTTCAAGAAACGATTTTAATAACTTTAAAGAATATCATACTTCATTAGACAACCTGGCAAAATTTGATTTGGATATTTTTTTCGATTCAATTAACAAAATTTTACAGATAATGAAAACAATAGAAATCAATTTTAAGCCCAAAAGTACAGTATTGTATGGCACTCATCAATTTTCACGTAGAGGTAGCAAGCTATATGATAAAATTTTTTATAAGAGAAAAAAAACTGAGACTACAAAAATTTTACTTGAAATTTTAAATTTGTCAGAAGGAAAATTAGATATTCTTGATATTGCAAATAAAAAGAATTTTTCTTTAATAAAAAATAAAGAATTAATTCAAGATATTATTAAAGAAAATTTAATAAAATGTAAAAAAGTTAATATCAGTAATATAAACTAATAGTTTCATTATAACATTTGGACCACAAATATTTCTCAGATAACTTTTTTCCAATAGAAACTAATTTTTTTTTATTTTCGTTATCAAATAAAACTTTTTCCATATTAAAAATTAAATCTTCATGAATTTTTGGATTAAAAAAAAATATTTCACTATCTAAAATTTCTCTAAAAACTGAAATATCGCTAACTATTGTAGGACAGCCAGAATTCATAGCCTCTAAAACTGATATTCCGAAACCTTCATATAACGATGGATAAACAAATAGAGAAGCATTTTCATAATGAGCCTTGAGACTGCTGTCATCTCCTAAAACTAAAATTATTTTATTTAAAATATTAAATTTTTTAAAATGATCAATTTCATCTTTTGTAAAGCGGCCTCCACCAAAGCAAATAATATTAAAGTTATCATTTATCTTTTTGGATTTACTATATGATTCAACTAGCAATCTAAAATTTTTATATTTTGATCTACTTCCAACATATAAAATATAAGGTTTTTCTTTTTTGTCATTTTTTGTAGTTATAAAATTTAAATGATCAGCTCCATTATAAACTACACTAATTT
>CACIPT010000038.1 GCA_902588595.1 uncultured Pelagibacteraceae bacterium
AGTTTTTTTTTCAAAATATGAGATCAAACCTCTTTCGCCATCAAGAAGATTAAAAAAAAAGTAAAGAAATAAAATGGTAAAAATTAATATAAAATAATTTTTTTTTATATTTGCAAACATTAATTAATTTTATTCATTTTTGCAGATTTTCCAAGTTTCTCTTCAATTCTAATAAGTTGATTATATTTAGCTACTCTTTCAGATCGAGCTAATGAACCAGTTTTTATTTGATTAGAGTTAGTTCCTACAGCTAAATCTGAAATGAATGTGTCTTCACTTTCACCTGATCTGTGTGATATTATTGTTTTAAATCCAATTAATTGTGCAAATTTGATGACTTCTAAAGTTTCTGAAACAGTTCCAATTTGATTAAGTTTTATTAGTATTGAATTAGAAGATTTATTTAAAAAACCAATTTTTAATCTTTCTAAATTTGTTACATACAAGTCATCTCCTACGATTTGAGTGTTTTTAGTAACTTTTTTCATAAATTTATTCCATGATGTCCAATCATCTTCTGCAAAAGGATCTTCAATAGATTTAATTTTATATTTTTTAATTAATTTTAAATATTTTTCTATTGTTTTATCGGAATTTATAAATTGTTTAGAATGAATTGAATATTTTTTATTCTTAAATAATTCATTTGCAGCAACATCAAGACATATAGATATATCTTTTCCATTTTTAAAACCTGATTTTTGTATTGCCTTTACAATTAATTTTAAGGCATCTTCATTGTCATTAATCATTGGTGCAAAACCACCTTCGTCACCAACTGAAGTAGACTCACCTCTTTGCTTAATTATAGCTTTCAAAGTATTAATTACTAAAAAACACATTCTCATTGCTTCATTAATTGATTTTGCTTTATCAGGTCTAATCATAAATTCTTGTATTCTCAGACCGTTGTTTGCATGTGCACCACCATTAATTACATTCATTAATGGGTAAGGTAATTTAAAATTTTTTTTGATTAAAAAGGTTTTAAAAAGTGGAATTTTTTTAATTCTTGCAGATAATTTTTTAACTGCCATGGAAACTGCTAATAATGAATTAGCGCCAAATTTCTTTTTTTGCTTTGTGCCATCAAGTTTAATTAAAATGTAATCAATTTTCTCTTGATTATGTATATTTTGATTTTTTAATTTTTTTGAAATTATTTTATTAATTAGTTTAACTGGTTTTAAAACACTTTTTCCTAAATATTTTTTATTTGAAACATCTCTTTTTTCATAAGCTTCGTGTGATCCTGTAGAAGCTCCAGATGGACAAATGGCTCTTGCTTTCATATTTTTTGCAAAAACTTCTGCTTCAATCGTAGGATTCCCTCTGCTATCGTAAACTTGTCTTGCTATAACTTTTGTTATTTTGCTCATTTATTATTTTTAACAAGATTATCAATTTCAACTATTTGAGAAATTAAGTTTTCTAACTTGTTTAATGGAACCATGTTAGGACCATCTGATGGAGCATTATCTGGATCTTGATGAGTTTCTAAAAATATTGCAGCTATACCAACTGCTGTAGCTGCTCTTGATAAATATTCAACAAACTCTCTTTGACCACCGCTTTTTTCACCTAGGCCACCTGGTTGTTGTACTGAATGAGTTCCATCAAAAACAATTGGGTAACCATTTTTTGCCATTATAGGTATTGATCTCATATCAGAAATCAAAGTATTGTATCCAAAACTTGCCCCTCTTTCTGTAACAAGAATATTTTCATTTCCAGATTCAGAAATTTTTTTTGTTACATTAACCATGTCCCATGGTGCTAAAAATTGTCCTTTTTTGACATTAATAATTTTATTGGTTTTAGCTGCAGCAATTAATAAGTCTGTTTGACGGCACAAGAAAGCAGGTATTTGCAATACATCAACATGCTTGGATACAACGGGACATTGATCAATGTTATGGACATCAGTTAATACTGGTATTTTTAATTCTTTTCTAATTTTGTTGAAAACAGGTAATGATGCTTCCAGTCCCGCTCCTCTTTTGCCTTTTAGGCTAGTTCTGTTTGCTTTATCAAATGAAGTTTTATAAATAAATCCAATTTTAAATTTTGATGTAATTTCTTTAATTTTCCCAGCCATATCCATAGCATGTTGCTCTGATTCAAGTTGGCATGGGCCCGAAATAAGAGTTATTTTTTTATTATTAGATATCTCTAAATTGTTACATTTAACTATTTTGTTTAACATCAATAGAATTTTGCAGCCTTGATAAAAGATGAGAATAAAGGATGTGGAGACAAAGGTCTAGATTTAAATTCAGGATGATATTGAACACCTATAAACCATGGATGATTTTTAAGTTCAATAATCTCGGGTAATTTATTATCTGGTGACATTCCTGAAAAAATCATTCCTTTATTTTCAAATTTATTTTTTAAATTATAATTAACTTCGTACCTGTGTCTATGTCTCTCGAATATAGATTTTGATTTATATATATTTTCTATCAATGAATTATGTCTTAATTTAGCTTCATATAGTCCTAATCTCATAGTGCCGCCTAAATCTTTATTTGTTCCTTTTATTAATCTTCCATTTTTATTCCACTCATTCAACAAACCAATTACAGGGTAACAATTTTTATCCAATTCACTTGACCCTGCATTTCTAATTTTTAAAGTATTTCTTGCAAATTCAATTACTGCCATTTGCATACCAAAACAAATACCTAAAAAAGGAATTTTGTTTTTTCTAGCGTAATTAATAACCGATATTTTTCCTTCTGTACCTCTCTTGCCAAATCCACCGGGTATTAAAATACCTGATACATTTTTTAAAACTTTATTAATTTGATTGGGTGTT
Source organism: uncultured Pelagibacteraceae bacterium (assembly GCA_902588595.1). Classification (GTDB taxonomy): domain Bacteria; phylum Pseudomonadota; class Alphaproteobacteria; order Pelagibacterales; family Pelagibacteraceae; genus Pelagibacter. The sequence goes on from CACIPT010000038.1 coordinate 2,822, forward strand.
AATTTATCAGATTCAATTCTAATTAAATTTACTTTTATACTGTTGCTTATGCCACCATGAATTAGTGCTTCATCTAAAGATTTATAAGCATCTTTTAAATTTACATATTTACCAATAATGGCAATATTTACCATTTTTTTTGTACTTAAAACAGTTTTGGTAATTTTTTTCCACGGTAATAAATTAACTTTTTTTCTTGGTTTTAATTTAAAATATTCTAAAACCTGCTTATCTAACTTTTCATTATAAAAACTTATTGGTGCTTCATAAATTGTTCTCACATCAACAGTTTCTATAACATTATCAATTGAAACATTGCAAAATAGAGATATTTTTTTTCTTTGATCCAAAGGTATAGACTTTTGAGATCTACAAATAATTATATCTGGTTGGATACCAAGACTTCTTAATTCTTTTACAGAATGTTGCGTTGGCTTAGTTTTAATTTCATCTGATGATTTTAAAAAAGGTACAAAAGTCAAATGTATAAACAAACTTTTGCTCCTTCCCACATAATTTGAAAATTGTCTTATAGCTTCGACAAAAGGCAAACTTTCGATATCTCCCACCGTTCCACCAATTTCACATATAACAAAATCTTCATTAGTTATGTCATCTTTTATAAATTCTCTTATTCTATCTGTAACATGAGGTATAACTTGAACTGTTTTTCCTAAATATTTACCCTTACGTTCTTTTCTAATTATATCGCTGTAGATTTTTCCAGTTGTAATATTGTCTGATTTTTTTGCTGATATATTTGTAAATCTTTCGTAGTGACCAAGGTCTAAATCTGTTTCAGCTCCATCGTCTGTAACAAAAACTTCTCCATGTTGAAAAGGACTCATTGTTCCTGGATCAACATTTAGATACGGATCCATTTTTCTTAATCTTACTTTGTAGCCTTGTGATTTTAATAAATATGCTAGTGATGCTGAA
>CACIPT010000039.1 GCA_902588595.1 uncultured Pelagibacteraceae bacterium
ATTTTCCGGATAACTTTAGCTTAAAAGGAATTAAAATCGCTATAGATTGTGCAAATGGTGCTGGATATAAATCTGGTCCAAAACTTTTAAAATCTTTAGGGGCCAAAGTTTATAATGTTGATACAGCTCCAAATGGTTTAAATATTAATAAAAATTGCGGATCTACTTTTCCAAAAAAAATTAAATCTTTGGTTAAAAAACATAGAGTTAATCTAGGAATATCATTAGATGGCGATGCAGATAGAATCATTTTATGTGATGAAAAAGGAACCATAGTTGATGGTGACCAGATTATAGCGATGCTTGCCAAAAGATGGAAAAGAAAAAAAATTCTTAGAGGCGGCGTAATTGGAACTTTAATGTCTAATTATGGATTACAAAATTATTTTAGAGAACAAAAAATAAGATTTGTAAGGGCCAATGTCGGAGACAGATATGTTAAAGAAAAAATGCAAAAAAATAGATTTAATTTAGGAGGAGAACAATCGGGCCATATTATATTAGGAAAATTTGCAACAACTGGTGACGGACTCCTAGTAGCATTAGAAGTTTTATTTTCAATGAGAAAAGGGAAAAAAGCAAGCGAGCTATTAAATGTTTTTAAACCTATGCCACAAATTTTAGAAAATATTCTTGTAAGAGATAAAAATATAATAAATAAATTAAAGTGCAAAAAAGCAATTAAAAAAGCCAATAAACTAATGGGTAGAAACGGAAGACTTTTGGTTAGAAAATCTGGCACAGAACCAAAAATTAGAATTATGGGCGAGTCACATAATAAAAATTTGATTATAAAATGTATAAAAATAATTAAAAGGTCAATAAAATATTGAAACCTAAGTCTAAAATTTTAATAATTGCAGGATCCGACTCTTCAGGTGGTGCCGGCATACAAGCTGATATTAAAACAGTTACTGCTCTTGGTTCATATGCTATGACTGCAATTACTGCCGTAACCTCTCAAAATACTACCGGTGTACAATCAATAGAATCTATATCACCGAGAGAAATATCGAAGCAAATAGAATTTACATCAAAAGATATTAAGCCTGATGCAATTAAAATTGGAATGCTTCATTCAGTTGAAGTTATCAATACAGTATTAAAGTCTTTAAATAAAATAAGTGTAAAAAAAATTATTTTGGATCCTGTAATGGTTGCCAAAGGAGGGACAAAATTAATTGATAATCGTTCAATTAAAATTTTAAAATCAAAACTGATAAAAAAAGTTAGTTTAATAACACCAAACATTCCTGAGGCAGAAATTTTGACAAAAAAAAAAATCTCTTCAGCAGATGATATGATACGAGCTGCACAAATTTTGATGAGTCTAGGAGCAAAAAATGTATTGATAAAAGGTGGACATCTTAAATCAAGAATTATGCAAGATATTTTTTTTGAATAAAAATGAAATATCAACTTTTAAAAACAAAAAAATTCATACAAAAAATACACACGGTACTGGATGTACATTATCTAGTGCTATTGCCACATATTATTCATGTGGAAAAACATTAAAGAAATCTTGTGAGATGGCGATTAAGTATGTTAACCATTCAATTGGTACAGGACCACGGTATGGCAAAGGTCATGGACCAATAAATCATTTAAGTACAATAAATATAAACAAAAAGTTTAAATGAAAAATGTAGCTGTTGTTGGGTCCCAATGGGGAGACGAAGGCAAAGGAAAAATTGTTGATTGGCTTTCTAGCGAGGCTGATATTGTTGTAAGATTTCAAGGAGGACATAATGCAGGACACACTTTAGTAATTGACGGCGTAACATACAAATTGAGATTATTACCATCGGGAATTGTAAGAAAAGATAAAGTATCAATTATTGGAAACGGCGTTGTTGTTGATCCGTGGGCTTTACTAGATGAAATTAAAGAAATTAAATTAAAAGGTGTTGAAATAAATCAAAAAAACTTAATTGTTTCAGAAGCTGCAAATTTAATTTTACCATTTCATAGAGAAATGGATGAAATAAGAGAAGATGCAGCAGGAAAAGCTAAAATAGGAACAACAAGAAGAGGAATTGGTCCAGCATATGAAGATAAAGTTGGCAGAAGATCAATAAGAGTTATGGATTTAGTTTCTGAGAAAAATCTGGACCACAGATTAGAAACTGTTTTAATGCATCATAATGCAATAAGAAAAGGATTGGGAAAAGAAATTTACAAAAAAGATAAGCTAAAAAAAGATTTATTAAAGATAGCGCCAGAAATATTAAAATACTCTCAACCAGTATGGAAAAAAATAGATGAATTCAAATCACAAGAAAAAAAAATATTATTTGAAGGAGCACAAGGAGTCTTGCTTGATGTTGATCATGGTACATATCCATTTGTTACATCATCAAATACAGTAGCTTCAGCTGCAGCGACTGGCTCTGGCTGTGGTCCTAATTCAATAAATTATGTTTTGGGCATTACAAAATCTTATACTACTAGAGTTGGCGAAGGTCCTTTTCCAACAGAACTGAAAGATGAAATAGGAGAAAAACTAGGAACCATAGGAAAAGAATTCGGAACGGTTACAAGTAGAAAAAGAAGATGTGGATGGTTCGACGGAGTTTTGGTTAGACAAACAATTAAAATTGCTGGAATAGATGGAATAGCATTAACTAAGTTAGATGTTTTAGATCAATTAGATGAAATTAAGATGTGCATCGCATATGAAGTTGATGGAAAAAAAATGGATTATTTGCCAGCAGCTGTAGATGATCAATTAGAAGCTAAACCTATTTACAAAAACTTTAAAGGTTGGAATTGTTCGACTCAGGGTATAAAAAAATTTGAAGATCTTCCAGATAATGCAAAAAATTATATCAAAGAATTAGAAAAATTTATAGAAACAAAAGTTGCTAGTATTTCTACAAGTCCAGAAAGAAAAGATACTATATTAATAATTGATCCTTTTAGCAGTTAACTTACTGGTAGAAGGTTTTTTGATTTTGCTGAGTTAAGCATGTGCTTTTGTAGTTTTTCAAATGCTTTATTTTCTATTTGTCTAATTCTCTCTCTACTTATTTTGAATTTTTTACTCAAATCTTCTAATGTTAAAGGTTCATCAGTTAATCGTCTTGAATATAAAATTTCTTTTTCTCTATCATTTAAAATTTTTATTGAGTCTTTTAAAAGATCTTTCCTTTGATCCAACTCCTCTTTTTGAGCAAATTTTAGTTCTTGGTCCATTTCTTTATCAACAACCCAGTCTTGCCACTGATCTCCATCTTCACCAACAGGAGCATTTAAAGAATGTTCTTTACCAGCCAATCTTCTATTCATCGAAACAACCTCATCCTCATTAACTTTCAGCTTATTTGCTATTTCAGTTACATGTTCTTTTCTTAAATCACCCTCACTTTTTGGAGCAATTTGATTTTTTAATTTTTTTAAATTAAAGAATAATTTTTTTTGAGCTGTAGTTGTTCCAATTTTAACTAAACTCCAAGATCTTAAAATATATTCTTGGATAGAAGCTTTAATCCACCACATTGCATAAGTGGCTAGTCTAAAACCTTTTTCTGGTTCAAATTTTTTTACTGCTTGCATTAGTCCGACATTTCCTTCAGATATCATTTCATTAACTGGCAATCCATAACCTTTGTATCCCATTGCAATTTTAGCTACTAATCTTAAATGACTAGTAACTAGTTTTTCTGCAGATTTTAAATTTCCTGTTTGCTTCCAGTTTTTTGCCAACATGTATTCCTCTTCAGCATCTAGCATAGGGAATTTT
>CACIPT010000040.1 GCA_902588595.1 uncultured Pelagibacteraceae bacterium
CAGCTTTTTCAATGAAAGCAAATTTACAGAATAAAGAACCGGGAATAATTGATTATTGGGATAAAATTGATTTATATAAAAAGTTAAGATTATCTAGCAAGGGAAAAGAAAAGTTTGTTCTTCATGATGGTCCTCCATATGCCAATGGAGATATACATATGGGAACAGCTTTTAATAAAATTCTTAAAGATTTAATAGTAAAATTTCATCAAATGAATGGAGAAGATTCTGTTTATGTGCCAGGTTGGGACTGCCATGGTTTGCCGATTGAATGGAAAATTGAGGAACAATATAAAAAAAATAAGAAAAATAAAAATGAAGTTCCAATAAATGAATTTAGAAAAGAATGTAGAGATTTTGCAACTAAATGGATTGAGATACATAAAAAACAGTTCAAAAGAATTGGAGTGGTGGGAGACTGGGAAAACTATTACTCCACAATGAGCTTTGATGCAGAGGCTCAAATAGTGAGAGAGCTTGGAAAATTTTTAAAAGAAGGCAGTCTTTACAGAGGCTATAAGCCTGTACTTTGGTCAACAGTGGAAAAAACAGCATTAGCAGATGCAGAAGTTGAATACATGGATCATAAGTCTGATACAATTTATGCAACTTTCAATATTGAAAAATCAACAAATGAAAAACTTTTGAATAGCGAAGTTATAATTTGGACAACAACTCCATGGACAATACCAGCTAATAGAGCTTTGGCTTACAGTAAAAATTTAAAATATGTAATTATTAAAATAGAAGATCAAACAGATTTTAAAGATAAAAAAATAATACTTGCGGAAGACTTGCTAAAATCTTTAATAGAGGATTGCAATATTAAAAAATTTAGTAAGGTTTTAACTTTTTCAGGAAAAGATTTGAAAGGAACCATATGTAGCCATCCATTTTCAAAAATTGGATTTGATTATGATATACCAATGCTAGATGCAGATTTTGTTACAATAGAACAAGGCTCGGGTATTGTTCATTGTGCACCCAGTCATGGACCTGATGATTTTAATTTATGTTTAAAAAACAACATCAAAGCAGAAGAAACAGTTGATGATGATGGAAAATATACAAAGCACGTACCAATATTTGAAGGTATGCATATTTTTAAGGCAAACAAAATAGTTATAGAAAAATTAAAAGAACAAAAAAAATTATTGTCTAGTGGTGAATTAGTTCATTCTTATCCTCATTCCTGGCGTTCAAAAGCACCTTTGGTTCATAGAGCAACGCCCCAGTGGTTTATTTCAATGGAAAGTCATGATTTGAGAAAAAAAGCTTTAAAGTCAATTGATGAAACTAATTTTTATCCAAGCAAAGGAAAAGAAAGGTTAAAATCAATGATTGAGTTAAGACCCGACTGGTGTGTTTCAAGACAAAGAGTGTGGGGAGTCCCAATTCCTGTTTTTCTCTCAAAAAAAACGCATGAAGTTTTAATTGACGAAGATGTTACTGAAAATATTGCAAATATTTTTGAGAAAGAAGGTGCAGATTGTTGGTTTGAAGAAGAAACACAAAGATTTCTGGGCAAAAAATACAAAAGTGATGATTATCAAAAAATGACTGATATTGTTGAAGTCTGGTTTGATAGTGGCTCAACCCATGCCTATGTTCTTGAAAAAAGAAAAGACTTAAAATGGCCAGCCTCTATGTATCTTGAGGGTTCAGATCAACACAGAGGATGGTTTCACTCATCACTTTTAGAATCTTGCGGAACAAGAGGCAGAGCTCCATTTGACTCAATTTTATCACATGGATTTGTTGTTGATGGAAAAGGTTTAAAAATGTCAAAATCACTAGGAAATATTATTTCTCCAGAAGATATTTTGAAAAAATATGGGGCTGATATTCTGAGATTTTGGGTAGCTGCCTCTGATTATGCCGAAGATTTAAGAATAGATTATTCAATTTTAGAACAGCACGCAGAATCTTACAGAAAAGTTAGAAATACTTTTAGATATATTCTTGGAAACTTGAATGACAAATTTGAAAAAAATGATTTTGAAAAAATTAATACCAAAGATTTTCCAGAGTTAGAGCAGTATATGCTGCACAAAATTTATCAACTTAATCTTATGTTTGAAAAAAATTTTGAAAAATATAATTTTCACAACATTTATAAGGAGCTTTTAAATTTTTGTAACTCAGATCTATCCGCTTTTTATTTTGATATTAGAAAAGATACTTTGTACTGTGATACTTTGGATAGCAAGAAAAGAGTTTCAACAATAAAATTTTTGAATATTATTCTTGAAATATTATTAAAATGGTTTGCTCCTGTATTATCTTTTACTACTGAAGAAATTTATTCACTATTAAAAATTGAAGAAAAAGAAAGTATTCACCTAGAAAAATTTCCAGTTATACCGTCAAATTGGAATAATCAAGATTTAAATAATAAATGGAGTGAACTCATAAAAATAAGAGAAAAGTGCAACAGTAGCATTGAGTTAAAAAGAGCATCAAAAGAAATTGGCTCAAGTTTAGAAGCCAACTTAAAAATACATTTAAATGATAAATTAATTAAATTATCAACAGGAACAGATTTTTCAGAGCTATGTATTACATCGGGTGCAAAGATAGATAAAATTAACAAAGGTAGTTCAGAAGAAATTCTTATCGAGACAAACAAAGCAGAAGGAAAAAAATGTAATGTTTGTTGGAAAATATATAAAGATAAATGTGACAGACATGGAGATTTATAATTAAAACAATTAATGAATAAATTATTTTTAAAAAAATTTTTTTTATATTTTGGAATTGTTTTATTTATTTTTTTAGCAGATAGAATTTCAAAGTTATATATTTTATCAATATTAGAAAACTCAGGCAGCGTAGATATTCATATAAATTCTTACATTAATTTAATTTTAGTTTGGAATAGCGGAATTGGATTTGGATTACTTTCTTTTGAACAGTCAGAAATATACAATTTAATTACTATTTTGATCACAATTATTAATATAATAATTGTATACATAGTTATTAAATCAAAAGATTTAAAAGCATATTTTTTTTTAATCGTATTGGGTGGATCTTTGGGAAATTTGTTTGATCGTATTTACTATTCTGCAGTCCCTGATTTTATAGATATTAGCTATAATGACTACCATTGGTTTATTTTTAATGTTGCTGACATATTTATATCTTTAGGAATTATTTGTCTTATTTTTGCTGAATTATTGGATTATAAAAAGAAAAATGAAATTTGAAAAAATTATTATATTTTTATTTTTGATGCTTTTTCTGCACTCTTGTTCCGCAAAAGAAGCTCTTCAAGGAAGTAAAAGATCTGAAAATAGTGATGAATTTTTAGTGGAGAAGAAAAATCCATTAACACTACCTCCAGATATAAATGAATTACCAGTTCCTCTTGACCAAGAGGAGGCAAATTCGAACAATGAAGATTCATCATCAGATA
>CACIPT010000041.1 GCA_902588595.1 uncultured Pelagibacteraceae bacterium
CATCAATGAAAAGTCCATATCCACTTTTGGTTTTTTCGTTCCACTTAGTTAAGAGTCCTTGTCTTCCTTTGTCTGGGGTGGTTGGAAATATATATGCTTGCAACGTAAAACTAGATGTATTTAATCTTTGATCCTGAGGAATAACAATATAAGATCCACCATGTATTCTTTGGTTTCTTCCTTGATAAGTTTTATTACATTGTGCTCCAATTTCCTCCTCTTTATATCCAGGACCTTCCGGATTGGTATCTCCATGAATTAATCTAACAATTTGAACATCATAATTTTCTTTTTTTTCTGAATTAACGTAAAACTTAACTTTTTCTCCAGGAAAAGCGGAATATTTGTCGCTATAGCCAGTAATTCTTAACATGTTAACCTTTTAATAATATTAATCACTCTTCATACCTTTCTAACAATTCTACAACTCTCTTTAAAAAAATAGCATGTTCACAAGCTTCTTCAGATGAAAAAGATTCTTCTAAAATTTTAACTGGCTGGCCTCTTACTCCGCTGACAATACCTATTCTATAATCTGCAAAATCTTTTTTGCATACTGTTACATATTTTTTTACCGCCATAGGTTGTCTTCTTAGTTTGTCCAAAACAGTTCTTAATTCCTTACTATGCTCAACTCCTGGCTGGCCTTTATGAAGAGCAGGCGCTTTTCCAACTGGACAAGCTCTATGTTCTTCTATTAATTTATTTCTCATTTTTTCATCTCTTAATAGAGGAAGAACGTATTTTCTAGTTATATAGTCATCAGTGCTTGTATGGCCTTGATTTAGCTGTACTCCAGTTTTATCTTTAGTCATAAATTATTTATTAGTCCTTTCGTTAATAATTTTTAGTGCTTCCATTAAATAAACTCTAAACACTTCGTGATTTTCACTCATTGGAAAATGTCCAATATCTGTCATTTCGATATAAACTCCACCTTTTATTTGTCGAGCTGTATTTTCTGTTGCTTCAGGAGGTGTTAGATAATCATAAGTTCCTGTTAACATTACAACAGGACATTTGTGCCCATCAATATTTTTTAATTCTTTTCTTAAATCGTGATCCACTGAATAAAAATATAAATCCCCCTTAAATGCTTCCGATCCTTGAGTATAATAGTGCCAAGTTAACCATCTATCTTTTTCTGGAGACTGCGGTGCCATAAGATCCCATGTTCCACTTGCACAAACTTGAGCTGCATTTGCATGAGGGTGTCTCCACCAATCCAAATAAAATCCAGGCGCATAATCAGCCGCTTCCACAGGTATAACTGCTCTAAATTTGTTTGGATGACGTAAAGCTAATTGCAAAGCTACATTTCCACCAAAAGAAGATCCCATAAAAATAGGTTTTTGTAAGCTCAAAGCATCACACAACTTAACTATAAAATTACAATAATGCTCAGCGGTCAACTTGTATTCTTCTTTCCACCATTCCTTGTTGTGAGGAGGATCTGATTTTCCATGTCTTGGCAAATCATAAGCAATAATATTATAATTTTTTGTAATTTCTGGATCTTCTAACAAACCTCTCCATTGATGGTTATGGCATCCTGCTGTGTGCTGACAAATTAAAGGTATTCCTTTGCCGTTTTGTAGATAGAAAACTTTATATTCACAATCATCTACTTCTATTGTAACGTAACGTCCTACAACATCATGATGTCTTACCATTGTTTTTTCACTCCATTTTTATTTAAACATTTCATCAAACTGGTACACCTACTTTTCTCAAAAGTTCAAATTGAACAGTAAAATTTCTTAAGTTTTTCATTAATATCAAATGATTTCCTTCAATTTTTAAATCTCTTAAAAAACTTGCAGACCAAATACCATGGTACATTGGTTTAGGTATAGGTTGACCAAATTCTCTCCAAGTTTTTTCTGAAGCTCTTAATGCAAAATCATAAGGATCTAAAGGAGAAGGGTTTGTATTAATATTTTTTACTTTGCCATCATGCATTTCAATAATTACTTTTGCGCTTCCCATATCGAACATAAATGAGCATGTATAATATTTAGCCATGGCCTTGATGGTTTCATCATTGTTAGTAAGATCCTCATATTTTTTTGCCCAATTTTCTATTTGTGTGCTCATAAATATTATATTGTAAAATTATTTATTTTTTGGCTTATTGGCTCCTTTTGAACTATCTTCACCAAAATTCATGTGATAGTCTTTTTTTGGATTTCCATAATCACCTAGGATATTTCTGATATTGCTAATCTCGCCAGGATTCATTCCAATTTCTTTTAACAAACTATCTAGAAATGGCTGATGTGCTCTATATCTTAGAGCTGAACTAACAACATTGTCAGCTAAGTTTGGACTCTTTCCAGGAATTTCCTTACCTCCGCCTGATGAACCACTTGTTCCACTAAATCCTGGTAATCCACTGACATCAACAATTTTAATATCCCCAATATTTGCCATAGGTTTAACACTCTCTCTAATTATTGACTCAATTTTTTCTGCTAATTTAATTCTTAATGAGCTTCTTCTATTAGCATCACTTCTTACATTTTCTGCAAGATTGAGAGCTTCTTTTCCAGCGGCATCAATTTCATATCTTAATTTTGCTGCCATAGTTGCGTGCTTATCCTGCTCAGCTTTTGATTCTGCAGAAATAACATCAACTTGTTTTATTCCTTCTGCTTTTTCTATATATCTGGTTGAGTTTGCTCTTTCTTCTGCTTCAATCGCCTTAGCTCTAGTATTTTGCTCTTGTTCCTTGGATTTTAGAACTTCTTTAGATTTTTCAAGTATTTCTAATTCTTTTTGATGTTCTTCAATCTGCAGTCTTTTTGCTTTTTCTATATCTAAAGTTCTAACTTCTTTTT
>CACIPT010000042.1 GCA_902588595.1 uncultured Pelagibacteraceae bacterium
ATTAATATCAGTCTCAACAAGATTTATAAGAGATTGGATAACCTCAAGGTATCTTGATCAAATTTTACAAATTGTAAAAATTCATAATAAAAATATTAACAGAATAGAATTTACAATTAATGAGCAAAAAAAAGAAATATTAGATAATGAAAAAAAAAATAGCAAATTTGAAAATGAAGACAGTAAAAAAGTTTCATTTATTAAAGAATCTTTTTTTCAATACAATAGAATTGATCCAAATAAAAATTTTACAAATTTTATTATTGGTTCAAGCAATAAATTAGCTTTTGAAGCATCTAAAAAAGTTTCTGAAGATATTTCTCATTATAATCCACTATATTTATATGGAGGTGTTGGCATGGGAAAAACCCATTTGCTTAATGCAATTGGACTAGAACTTAAATTTAAAAAAAAAGTTATGTTTATTTCAGCTGAAAGGTTTATGTATCAGTTTGTAAAATCAATTAAATCTAATGAAATGGTAAAATTTAAAGATTATTTTAGAAACACAGATGTATTATTGATAGATGATATTCAATTTATGAATGGAAAAGAAGCTATGCAAGAAGAATTTTTTCATACATTTAATGCACTTATAGATAAGGGTTCTCAGATAATAGTTTCTGCCGATAGGGCTCCGAATAAATTATCTAGAATTCAAGAAAGAATAAAATCAAGATTTGCAGGCGGATTAGTTGTTGACATTCAAAACCCAGATTATGAATTACGTTATAAAATTGTTAAAACTAAAATAGACGAACTTAAATTAATTCAATCTATTTCTCTAAATATATCTGAAGAGATTTTAAAATTTATTAGTTCAGAAATTACAACAAGCATAAGAGAATTAGTAGGTGCATTAAATAGAATCGTTTCTTTTTCAAGAATATACAATAGATTACCTGCGCTCGCAGAAGCGAAGACAATTCTCAAAGATCTTTTAAATTTATCTGAAAATAAAGTAACAATTGAGTCTATACAAACTATTGTTTGTCAATTTTTTAAAATAAGTAAGAATGAAATGTTGTCGGCTAGAAGATCTAGATATTTAGTTAGACCTAGACAAACAGCTATATATCTTGCAAAGTTGCTGACTTCAAAGTCTTTGCCCGAAATTGGAAGGTCTTTCTCTAATAGAGACCACACTACAGTGATTCATTCAGTTAAAACAATTGAAAGGCTAAGAAAAGAAGATAAAGAATTAAATTCAAATATCAATAATTTAAAAAATAGAATTCTTTATAATAAAGAAAATGAAATTTAGTTTAAATCAACAAGATTTGCAGAAATCGTTGAACTATTGTCAAGGTGTAATAGAAAAAAGAAGCACATTACCAATATTGTCTAATGTATTGCTTGATGCTTCAAATTCAACTTTAACTATTACTGCAACAGATTTAGATTTAATTTTTATACATCAAATATCAAACGTTGAAATATTGGAAGAAGGAAAGACAACAACTTCTTCGTCAATAATGTATGATATTGTAAGAAAGTTTTCAGCTGGAAAAAAAATAAATTTTTCTAATGTTGGTGAAAATAAGATACACTTAGAATCTGAAAAATCAGATTTTAATTTAAATTGTATAAGTGCTTCTGAATTTCCTTTAACTGATGAGAATTTTAACAAAAATGAATTTTTAATTAATTCAAAAGATTTACTTAAACTTTTAAACAAGTGTAAATTTTCAGTTTCTAATGATGAAACTAGACACTACTTGAGTGGTATATTTTTTCATCAAACACAAGTAGAAGACAAATTTTTTTTAACTGCAGTAGCAACAGATAGTCATAGAATGTCTATTTCAAAAACAAGATTAAAAGAAAAAATAGAATTTGAACCTATAATTTTACCAAAAAAAACTGTTTTTCAGCTTTGTTCTATGCTTGAAGATTATGAGGGTGATGTAAAAGTCTCAAATATTAAATCAAAAATTAAATTTGAATTAAATAATAGTATTTTAATTTCTAAATTAATTGATGGAAAATTTCCAAACTATCTACAGGTTCTTCCAAAAGAAAATAAAAAAAAACTTCAAGTTGATTTAAAATTATTTTTAGATTCAGTTGACAGAGTTGCATCAGTTTCTTTGGATAAAAAAGATGGTGTTAAGTTTAGTTTGAAAAAGGACATTTTAAATCTTTCTGTTAATAATACAAATAGTGGAGATGGGAAGGAAAATCTAAATGTAAAATTTGATCACGATCTCGATATAAGTTTTAATTCAAGATATTTAATTGATGTAGCATCACAGCTAGATGCTAATCAAATTGAAATTTATTTTAAAGATAGTGGTTCGCCAGCATTGATTAAAGATCCTGGTGATTTTGATAGTATATATGTTGTAATGCCTATGAAAGGTTAACTTATTTTATCAATCTCTTCATATATATTTTTTTGTAGTAAATTTAAAAATTCATCTGAATTCATACTAGGACTTATAGGATCCAAAATTGATACAGTTAATGTTTTATTTGATTTTAATTTTCCATTTTTTGGCCATACACTTCCAGAATTAAGTGCTACAGGTTGACAGAAAATATTCAGCTCCTCATAAATTCTTTTAACTCCCTTTTTAAATGACGATCTATCCAATACATCCACTCGAGTAGCTTGAGGAAATATAATTATTGGTCTATTTGAATTATTTATGTGATTTTTTATTTGATCTGAAAAACCTAAGTTATCTTTAGTAATTTTATTTCTATCTATTGAAATAGAACCTATTTTCTTTAAATGCCACCCAAAAATAGGTATCCTCAATAATTCCTTTTTTAGAATAAAAACTGGAGA
>CACIPT010000043.1 GCA_902588595.1 uncultured Pelagibacteraceae bacterium
AATACTTTAATTAAAAAAAATTTTATATCTTCATTACAACATGCCGCCGATATGGGAATTGAATTACATAAAGCTGAACTGTCTTTAAAATACGGATTTAAGTATATTCAAGATAAAGACTTATTTGTTTGATACATTGACATGCTAATAAAAATAAATTAGATCTGTAATTGCATTGAATCTTGATGGGGAATAATGTGAAAATCATTAGCTGTTCCTGCAACGGTTATAGTCCGAGCACCATCCAATGTAGTCCGCTGTTGAATGAAGGCCAGGAAGAGTCTAGTTCTCAAATGAAAAATTAGCATCGGCATAAATTAACAAACTCCTCAGGCGCAGGAGTCTTAGGAAATAGAATGTTATGCTAAAGATAATATTTTTTATTTTATTAACAATTTCAAATTTATTCGCAGATAATTTAAAAAAATGTGAATGGGATAATAGAAAAGGTGATCCATGTATTGTGATAAGTAAAACACCAAATACTTCATTTTTTTCAGAAGGATCAGTAAATAAAATTATAATTAATCGTGAACAAATTGAAAAAAGTGGTGCTGTAGATGTTGTTGATATTCTTAATTATATTGATGGTATAGACCTTAAACAAAATGGACAAAGAGGTCAGCTAACATCATTGTTTGTGAGAGGTACAAATTCTAACCACACTCTTGTACTTCTAAATGGTATACCAATAAACGATCAATCAACAACTCAAGGTCTTCATAATTTTGGACAAGATTTTATTCAAACCATACAACAAATTGAAATTTATAAAGGTCCGAGCGGGGCTCACTTTGGACCATCGGCAATAGGAGGTGCGATTAATTTTGTTACTGCGATTGATTATGTAAATAAGTTTTCTATTGGTGGCCATAACGGCAAAAATAACACCATTGATACAAATTATACTAAAATTATGGAAAATGGATGGCATTTAAATTTCAAAGGCAGCAATTCAAATAATAAAACTAATAGTGCAAGATATGGTGGCAAAGAGGATGACAACACAAAAAATTATCAAGTAAATATTAATGCAGAAAAATGGATATATGACGATCTAAAAATTAATTCTACAGTTTATGCTAGAAGAACAAAAGCTAATTATGATGCTAGTTCAAGCGACGAAAGTGGTTTTGCTCATGATAAAATGTATGTTATTCAAACAGGTTTAAATAAGTTAACTGAAAATTCTGAAAATATATTAACATTACATTATAATCATTATAACAGAGAGTACGATGAAGGTGGATATTTTGACTGGTACAATTCTGACTCGACTGTTTTGAAAGCAGAAAGAA
Organism: uncultured Pelagibacteraceae bacterium; assembly: GCA_902588595.1. Taxonomy (GTDB): domain Bacteria; phylum Pseudomonadota; class Alphaproteobacteria; order Pelagibacterales; family Pelagibacteraceae; genus Pelagibacter. The sequence continues at coordinate 1,299 of CACIPT010000043.1, forward strand.
AAATTAAACCTATTGAAAAAATATCTTATGGTTACGGAATTGAGTATAAATATGATTCAGGTTCATTCACTAATGCTGGATCATGGTCATCGCCTTCCGCTAGAGGAAATGTAGATAATTTTGGTTTTTTTATAAATTCAGGTTATCAGTTATCTGATGATACAATTTTATCTTTGTACGGTAGAGGAGATAATCATAAGACTACAGGATTAAACTCAACTTATAAAATTAATTTAACAAAGTATTTTGGTAAATTTAAATTAGGTTTAACTCAATCTACAAGTTTAAGAAATCCAAGTTTATATGAATTATATGGAAGCAATGGAAGAACAGACTCATATAAACACGTCGCTAATCCTGATGCAGATCCTGAAAAAAGTAGAACTAACGAGTTAAAAATAAAATACTCATTTAACGATTCATTAAGTTTTGAAAATTCATTTTATAGAAGTTTTATTGAAGATGCTCTTTTATATGATAGTTCTTATAAAGAAGGATCAGGATACACAAATAACAAATCAGATTTAAAGCAAGATGGAATCGAAAGCAATATAGTTTTTAAAAATAATAAACAAAAGTTTTCTATTTTTAATACAATATCATCAAGTAAACAGACAGATGGAACTCACCAATTAAACAGACCTGATTCAACATATGGTATTAGTTATGACTTAAATGTAAATAACTCTTTGTTTGGACCATTTGCTATTAATTATAATTACAAGCATTATGGTAAATCATTTGATTACAAACCTTCAATAACAAAGGTTGATAGCACAGATATAATGAATTTTTCTATTTTAAAAGAAACTAGCTTGGGAATATTACGCATTAATATTACAAATCTGTTAGATGAAAAATATCAAAGACCTGAGGGTTATAAACAAAATGGAAGATTGGCAAATCTAGGATTAAAAATAAGTTTCTAGGTCTGAATAAATAATATTTAACTATTTTAAATTACTTTAACCTGAGGTAAAGGTATATTGATATTATGAAGAGAAAAAAAATAGATAGTTTTTTTAAAAAAGACTTTTATGGTATTAGTTTAATTTTAATATTAATTTTATTTAGAATAATACCTCATCCACCAAATTTTACTCCTATAATAGCAATAGCTATAATGAGTGGTTATTTTTTCAGAAATTTTTATATAGCTATTATTATTTTAGTATCATCTATGTTCATAAGCGATTTATATTTAGGCTTATCTAAGCATATAATTTTTACCTACGGATCCTTATTGTTTATAAACATAATTTTTTTTAATATTAGTCAAAAGATAAACTATAAAAATTTATTTTTATGTGGTTTTATTGGCTCTTTAATATTTTACTTGATTTCTAATTTTGGTGTTTGGCTAATGGGAAGTATGTATGAAAAAAGTTTGTCGGGA
>CACIPT010000044.1 GCA_902588595.1 uncultured Pelagibacteraceae bacterium
ACATATCCAGAAAAAGGAATAATAAGTTTTGATTTTTATACTTGTGGAACAGTTACACCGTCAGTTGCTTTAGAAGTTATAAAAAAAGAGATTGAACATAAAAGAATAATCAAAAAAGAATTAAATAGAGATACAATTTCTTTTTATTATGACAACACAAGCACAAAAGGATTACAAAAAAATTATTTAGTCAAAGAAGTTCTAGAAGACTTTAAATCAAAAGTGGGACAGCATATTGAGATATTAGATTTAGTCGAGTATGGAAAATCATTGTTTATAGACGGTGATTTGCAAGTTGCTGAGAGTGATGAACATTTATATAGCGGAACATTTGTTAACTCTGCAATGAAGTTAAATAAAAGCAAAGATAGAGCAGCAATTATAGGTGGAGGTGACGGAGGTGTTGCAAGAGAGTGTATAGCAAAAGGCTTTGGATTTATTGACTGGTATGAATTAGATCCTGAAGTTGTCGAAGTTTGTAAAAAACATATTGGATCTATAGGTAAAAATGCAACTGAAAAAAATTCTGTAAAATGTGTTTGGGGAGATGCTTTTGAGAGTATTAAAAAAGTTGAAGATGATAGTTATGATAAAATATTTATTGATTTAAACGATGATCAATTTTGTATAGATCTTGCGGCAAGAAATATGGACTCTCTTGTAAGAATTCTTAAACCAGATGGAGTTATAACAGCTCAAGTTGGAAGCCAAGATAAAAAACCGAAACAAGTAGATAACTGGTTAAATGTGTTCAATAAAAATTTTGGAAATGCTACCTTAGATAGAGTTTATATCCCAAGCTTTGACAGTTCTTGGAACTTTTACTCATCAATTAACCATTAATTTTATCTTTCTAAATCTCAAATTTTGTGGAATATTACTATTTAATTAATATTAATTACGGGGGAAAAATAATGAAATTAAAAAAAATCGTACTAAGTATTTTTGCTTCTATATTTCTATTTAGTTCAACCCTATCTGCGGACACTATTAGAATTGCAACAGAGGGAGCATACCCTCCGTGGAACTCTAAATCTGAAGATGGAAAACTAATTGGATTTGAAGTTGAACTTGCAAACTGGCTATGTATTTACATGCAAAGAGATTGCAAAATTGTTGAGCAAGACTGGGATGGAATGATTCCAGCATTAAGAATGAGAAAATACGATGCTATTATGGCAGGTATGTCTATTACTGATGAAAGAAAAAAAGTAATAACTTTTTCTCAAGGTTATGCTGATGAAGTTGCATCTCTTGCAGTTATGAAAGGTTCTGATCTTGAAGGAATGTCTACACCAGAAGGTATAAATTTATCTTTGGGTGGAAAAGATGTTAAGGCAGCTCTTAAAACTCTTACAGGAGCTTTAGCAGGCAAAACAGTTTGTACACAAACTGGAACTATTCACCAAAACTTTTTAGAGTCAGGTGATGTGGGATCAGTTGATGTTAGAACTTACAAAACTCAAGATGAGGTTAACTTAGATTTAACAGCAGGCAGATGTGATGCAGCACTAGCAGCTGCAGTTGCATTTACTGATTATGCTGACAAGTCTGGAAAAGATGTTGTGTTGGTTGGACCAACTTTCTCTGGTGGACATTTTGGAAACGGAGTAGGTGTTGGTTTAAGACAAGAAGCACAATTCGGAGCTGACTCTGCTCTTGGAAAAAGAGACGCTCAACTACTTAAAGATTTCAATAGTGCTATTGATAAAGCAAGAAAAGCTGGAAAAATTAGTGAGCTTGCTACTAAGTGGTTTGGCTTTGATGCATCAATGTAAATTTAAAATTTAAAAGGCGGTTAATTTTAACCGCCTTTTACCATGGACTTAATATCATTTGGAGATAACGGTTGGGGTGATGAGCTTTTTATAGCCACACTCATGACTATTGCTGTTGCGATTACAGCAATGTTAATTGGTTTTTTATTTGCATTAATTTTTACACCTTTAAAACTTTCAAAATATAAATTTTTAAATTTAATTGCTAATTTTTACACTACAGTTGTTAGAGGAGTTCCTGAACTTTTAGTTATTTACCTTTTCTTTTTTGGTGGAAGCGGAGCAATAATGTATGTTGCTCAGATTTTCGGCTATTATGATTATATTGAAATAAATTCATTTTTAACTGGTGCTATTTCAATTGGAATTATTTCTGGTGCTTATTCTACAGAGGTATTTAGAGGTGCAATTCAATCAATAGACAAAGGTCAGTTCGAGGCTTGTCACGTTTTAGGTATAAAAAAATACATATATTTTTTTAAAGTAATTATGCCTCAAATGTTAAGACTGGCGATACCTAATCTTAGCAACGTTTGGCAAATAACTTTAAAAGATACATCTTTAATTTCTGTTACGGGATTAGTAGAAATTATGAGGCAATCTTATATTGCAGCTGGATCAACGAGAGATCCACTTTTCTTTTATTCGTTTGCAGCACTTTTATATTTGATGCTTACTTATTTAAGTATGAAATTTATTAATAGAT
>CACIPT010000045.1 GCA_902588595.1 uncultured Pelagibacteraceae bacterium
AAGATCTCCAGGCCACCCGTTCCCAGCAACAAAAAAGCAGATGTTAAATGCTATAAATCATCTTTTAACTAATGAAAAGTATGATAAAATATTTTTAGTTACAGAAGAAGAATATTATAAAAATTTTTTAGAAAAAAAATTTAAAGGTAAAATATTTTATTTATCATCATCATTTAGATCTTATAAAAATGATGCATTTACAATCTATCATAGAAAAAAACATAGATATAAACTAGGTAGAGAAGCTTTAATAGAGGCTAATCTATTATCTCGCTGTGATGGCTTGGTTTATGTAACCTCTAACATAACTTCTGCTGCAATCGCATGGAATTATAATAAATCTCAAAAAAGATATTTAATTAATAACGGTTTTAATTCAAAAAACATAATTAGTTCTCAGTTTTTATGGTATTTAAAAAAAGTTATGCCAAAAAATTTTGGCGGGTTTAAAAATTTATTTTAAATAACTTAGTATTGAATTTTGATAATTTCAAATAAATTTATTTCTTAAATTTTTATTTGAATTATAGTTGTTTTTGTTATTCTTTTTTTCCTTTTAATAAAATTAATAAATTCTTTTTCATTTGTTGCTTAAATTAATACTTATTAAATTAACTTTTTCCTCAATCTATAAGTGTCTTTTTCATAATTTTTTCCGCCTCTTACTCCATCCACAAAAGCTAATAAACTTGATTTAGTTAATGCTTTAAACGCATGAGCATGTCGAGGTTTGTGAGTAATCAGAGAGTTACCTTTTATAATGTCTTTTTTAATTTTACCGATTGGTTTACCTTTTTTATTAACTTTTGCTGATAACATTTTCAATTTTCCTGAAATAACAAATGAATATTGAGTGCTTTTTTTGTGAAAATGATTTCCTCTCACTGCGTTTTTGTTAAAGGTTACCAAAGTGCAATGATCTTTTGGTTGGTTAATAAAAATATCTATAATTGTACCTCTTTTATCTCGAAAATTTTTTTTTAATATTTTTTTCATAAAATATTATTAATTATTTTTGGAATAGATGTATACATGATTTTCTTTTTTTTAGAAAATTTTTTAATCAAATGACTTGTAATGTTCCAAGGTAAAATTAATGCAACTTTCATATTAATGTTTTTATTTTCTTTTATTATTTTTATTGCTGAACCTGGGGTAAATTTATTAATTTTTAATTTAGATTTATCAAGAATAAATTTTATATGTTTGTCATCAAAATTACAACAATTTAAAAGTGTATTACCTTTGGTTGCTGCGCCAATACCGTATACAAAATTATTATTTTTTAAATTTTGATTTACAAAAAATTTTATTTCTTTTATGATTTTTTTTATTTTCTTTTTAAAATTTATAAATTCATTAAGATTTATATATGATAGTTTTTTTTTTATTTTAAAATTATTTTTTGCCTTTCTTGCAAAAACTCTTATTGAACCAGCCATATATTTAATTTTTTCTAATTTAATTATTTTAAAACATTTTTTATTTAATATTTTATTTAAAGATCTTGCCGAATAATAATGTCTATGCTCATGATAAATTGTATCAAATCCAATTTTTTTTACTAAAGAATTAAGATCCGGTACTTCAAGAACTAATATGCCATTCTCTTTTAATAAAAAATTGATTCCATCTAAAAAATTTAGATTGTTATCCACATGGTTAAAGACATTTGCTCCATAAATTACATCAGCTTTTCCATATATCTTTTGAATTTTTTTCGAAGTACGTAAATCAAAATAATCAATCATTGTTTTGATATTTTTTTTTTGAGCTAATTTTGAAATATTCTTAGACGGATCCACGCCTAAAACTTTTGCCTTTGATATTCTTTTAATTTCTTTTAAAAATGTTCCATCATTACTTCCTGCCTCTACTACAAAACTTTTTTTACTAACCTTAAAATTATTACATATATAACTGGCAACTTTTTTAAAATGTAATTTTGAAACAGGCGAATTATCTGATGTGTATGAATAATCATATTTCTCATATCTCTCATATTTTGGTATGGGATATATTGAGGTTAAATGTGAACACTTGCAAAATCCTACTACCAAAGGGTATCTTTTTAATTTTTTGGCTTTTTCTTTAGTTTTTAAAAAAGTATCAGCACATGGGTGTTTACCTAATGATAAAAAATTAATAAATTTTTTATTACAAATGTTGCATTTTTTTTTCATTTATACTTCTGATTAAATTTTTTTTTAAAATTTTTAATGATTTTTTATTATAAAATACAGTATTTTTTTTTGATGGTACTCTGCTTATATTAGTTTTTTTTGACTTAAACTCATAT
>CACIPT010000046.1 GCA_902588595.1 uncultured Pelagibacteraceae bacterium
TTCCATTATAAGCTTGCAATTTATTAAATAACTATAGAAAATAAGTTTATAAAAATATGTCTGATAAAATTAAATATTTTCTTGAAGAGGGCAAAATGCCAAAAACTTGGTATAATATAGCAGCCGACCTTCCAAAACCTCTTTCACCGGTTCTTCACCCTGGTACACTTAAACCAGTAGGTCCAGATGATTTAGCTCCATTATTTCCAATGGCACTTATTGGGCAAGAAGTTTCTCAAGATAGAGAAATTGAAATTCCAGAACCAGTTAGAGAAATATATAAACAATGGAGACCCTCACCATTATATAGAGCAAGAAAATTAGAAAAGGCATTAGATACAACAGCTAAAATTTATTACAAGTACGAAGGTGTTAGTCCAACAGGAAGTCACAAACCAAATACTGCCGTAGCTCAAGCATTTTATAATAAAGAAGAAGGTACAAAAAAAATTACAACGGAAACAGGAGCGGGACAATGGGGTAGCTCTCTTGCTTTTGCTTGTTCAATTTTTAAAATCGAACTTGATGTATATATGGTTAAAGTTAGCTTTGAACAAAAACCATATAGAAAAATGATTATGCAAACTTTTGGAGCAAATTGTTATGCTAGCCCATCTAATCGAACTCCAACAGGAAAAGCAATTTTAGAAAAAGATCCAAATAATACTGGAAGCTTAGGTATAGCTATATCTGAAGCTGTAGAAATGGCAGCACAAGACGATGGTACAAAATATTCTCTTGGAAGTGTTTTAAATCACGTTTTAATGCACCAAACTATTGTTGGTAATGAAGCAATAATGCAAATGGAAATGGCAGATGATTATCCAGATATATTAGTAGGATGCACAGGCGGTGGAAGTAATTTTGCTGGATTAGCGTTTCCATTCCTTGGAAAAAAATTTAGAGAAAAAAAAGATATTAAAGTAATTGCATGTGAACCAAAGTCTTGTCCTTCTTTAACAAAAGGTAAGTTTGCATATGATTTTGGAGACACTGGAAATCGTACACCACTAGTTAAAATGCATACTTTAGGGTCTTCCTTTATGCCACCAGCCACTCATTCAGGAGGTTTAAGGTATCACGGTATGGCTCCAATGGTTAGCCATTTAACTGACATAGGCGCTATTGAAGCAAAAGCATTTGGCCAAAAAGAATGTTTTGAAGCAGGGGTAAAATTTGCAAATGCTGAAGGTATTGTTCCGGCACCAGAAGCCACTCATGCTGTTAAAGGAGCAATAGATGCTGCTCTTGAATGTAAAAAAAATGGCGAAAAGAAAACAATTCTTTTTAATTTATGTGGTCATGGACATTTTGATATGCAGGCATATGGTGATTACTTCAATAATAAGCTATCAGAAGACAAATATAACGAGTCCGAGGTAAATAAAGCTTTAGAAAAACTACCTAAAATTGCATAACAATAAAATTAATCAATATTAGTAATAATTATATCTAAAAAATAGAGTTGTTCTATTTTATACTATTAATTAAATATTCCCATGTATTTCATAAACCCATTTAAAGGTTTGAGACCAACAAAAGAAAATGCCTCATCAGTTGCTGTCAGTAGCACTGATCATTTATCAAAAGATTCTGTTGTAGATCATAAAAAGAATAATAACTGGAGTTATTTAAATGTTTTTAGCGCAGAAAATGAATCTAAATCTAAAGAACAATTTGAATTAATGAAAAAAAAATCAATCTTAATAAAAGATAAAAACAATTCATTTTATATTTATAAAATTTCAAAAGAAGATCACTCACAAATAGGCATAGTTGGAACTGCAAAATTGTCAGCTTATGACAATTTACATATTCGAGGTCATGAAGAAATTTTTTTTGAAAGATCTCAAAAAAGAATGAAACAAATGGATAATTTAAATGCGCAAATAGGACCTATATATGCTGTTTATCCCGATAATAAACAGCTTAATGATTTAGTAGAAAAGGAACTGGTTAATTCTCCGGTATATTCTTTTAAAGGCATGGATGAAAGTAAGCATGAGATGTGGGCTGTTAATGATGAAGAAAAAGTTTTAAAAATACGTGATTTATTTAATTCTATAAATAGAATTTATATTGCCGATGGACATCACAGAATGGACGCATTATTAAAACTTTCAAAATTTAAGCAACATCAAAATCTTAATCATACTGGAGAAGAAGCATACAATTTTTTTATGATAGCAATTTTTCCTACAAGCCAAGCAAGAATACTTGATTATAATAGACTTATAA
>CACIPT010000047.1 GCA_902588595.1 uncultured Pelagibacteraceae bacterium
AAATAATTGATAAAAAAAATAAGCCTAATAAACCTAATAATCCAAAATTATAATTTAAATTATTAAAATTAATTATTTTTGTTAAAATTAAGCCATAACCAATAATTGAAAAAAATATTAGAAGACTTGTAAAGTAATATATTAAAATCATTAAATTTTATTCGTTCATTGATAACAGACCATTCAAAGATTTGTAGTGATTAAATATAGTAAATTTTTTTGCATTTATTAAATTATTTTTTTTTATAGATTTTAAGCTTGCAAATTCTTTTATTGAATTAAACTTTTCATAAAAACTATCTAAATTATTTTTTTCATAAACAAATCCATTTATTTTATCTTTAATTAATTCTTCTGGTCCGGGCCAACTATTATTTGTCAAAACTGTAGTTCTGCATATAGCTGCTTCTATTAAAACAAATCCTGGGTCTTCCCAGAGTGAACTTAAAACAAAACATTTGGCATTTACTAAATATGGAAAAATATTTTTTACATGCCCTAATAATATAATATTATTATTTAAATTATTTTTATCTATGAATTCTTTTATATATTTACTTTCTTCTCCCTCTCCTGCAATTAATAATTTTAAATTATTTTCTTTTTTAATAAGGTTATTAAATGCTTTACATAAAAATATGAAATTTTTTTGTTTTGTTAATCTTCCAATAGACAAATAGTAGTTTTTTAAATTTATATTTTCTTTTTTTTTTATTGATATTTCTCTAATACTTAATATTGGATCATAGAGAACTTTAAGTTTATCTGGATTAACAATATTTAAACTTTTAATATAATTCATTGTATTTATAGTGGGGCATGTCACTAAATGAATTTTTTTTAGAGCCAATTTCCAAATATATTTTCTAACAAAATTCATTTTTGGAAATCCAGAAATCCTAAGAATAAATTTAGTTTTAAAGTCAAAAAAAATTAACAATATTAATGGTAAGGATGTAATCAAGTGTATTATTAGATATTTTGGTTCTTCTTTTTTTATTAGATTTTTAAGTGGAAAAAAAGACATCAAAAAAATAATTATAAAAGATAGTCTGCTTTTAATTTTTCCATGCCTTGGAAAATAATTAAACAAAGAATGTTTAAAATAATCAATTACTTTTATTTTTTTATTATTTATATCCTCTCTATATCTTTCAAATTCCCCAAAAAAATTAATTAGCCTTGTTTCATAATTATTGTTATATTTATTTAGTGAATATGCAGAATTTATTACTGCATAATTAGTTGCAATGCTTACTAGAGATGGTGACCAGTAAAATACTTTGATATTTTGTTTCAATTTACTATATTTTCTTGAAAAGGTTATTTTCAAATATAATATAAATTTTCATCATTTTATAAAGTAACAATTATTAAGTATGGACGAATATTCGGAAAAATTAGATAGAAAACTGTTTCCAATCATTGAAAATATAAATAATCCAATGATATTAGAGTTGGGAGTGCAGAATGGAATATCTACAAAAAAATTTTTGAATATATGCAATAAAAATAATGGATTTCTATATTCTGTAGATATTGAAGATTGTTCGAATGTTTCAAAAGAAAAAAATTGGAAATTTATTCATTCGAGAGATGATAATTTTGAATATATAAAATCTGAAATTCCAAAAAATTTAGATGTAATATATATAGATAGTTTGCATGAAGCAAATCATGTTGAAAAAATAATTTATGGTTATTATGATTTGTTAAAGTTAGGAGGATATATCTTTATAGACGACATATCTCATTTACCATATTTAAAAAATAAAAAAAGAAATAACTTTTACTGTGAAATAAATAATAAAGAAACATTTGATAGCATTCTTAAAATTTATTCAATTAATGATGGTAACTTTGATTTAGACTTTTCATTTAAATCGTCTGGACTTTCTGTAATTAAAAAAATTTCGAATGAAACTTTAAACAAATCCAAAAAATTAAAAATAAGAGAATTTTCGTTAAAAAACATTATTAGAAAAATATGGAAAAATCTCAAAATAGGCTAATAATATTTATGCCTTCCATGGAAGGTGGTGGTGTAGAAAAAAA